>JAGAKH010000102.1 GCA_017625725.1 Bacteroidales bacterium
ATAACCGGTCATGCCCATGATCGCACCGTCGACTGCGAGGATGATGGTTCCTTCCTGGGTTACACCGAGGTCGGCTACAGCCTCAACGTTCATCGCTGACCAGGTGAATACCCACTGCTTGCCGTCAAGTGTGTATTCAGGTCCTGGCTCTGGGCCTGGTTCTTCGCTCTTTCCTGCCTGAGTAACCTTAACGGTCTTGGTCAGATCACCTGCTTCAACAACAACTGTTGCAGTTCTTGCCTGCTCGGAAGCATTGTCATCAGCTGTAATCTTCACAGCCACGGCCTTTTCTGCTCCCTTTCCACTTGAAGGATCAACAGAAACCCAGTCTGCATCAGAAGTTGCCTTCCATTCTACATTAGATGTGACATTGATTGTCGCCTCACCGGCAGCAGCCTCGACAGAAACCTCTGTCTTGTCAACATCAAGCTTCGGTGTCACAAGCTGCTCCTGTGTACACGCAACGACAGCTGCGAATGACAGCATGCCGAGAATTAAACTTTTTATTTTCATATAATTACACGTTGGTTTGAGTCAAAATCATACAAAGATAACAAATTTCGCTTAAAAATTATCATTTATCGGTCAGAACATCAGCCTTATTCCAAACAGCATAGACCAGCAGTTCGCCACTTCCGGACTCCTGTTCCAGGAAGTTACAGACCGGAACGCCTCCACTCCTCCGTTCTGAGAAACTTTCGAAGCATCCCCGACATTCAGCGTAAAAGCAGGAGCAGCGGAAGTCGAACCTCCGGATGCCACATTCAACAGAGTCTGATTATTATAGGTGTATGATCTGCTGGCATAATAGCATCCCCAATTACTGTTCAGAAGGTTTCCGACATTAAGGATATCAAGAGACAGCTGAAGAGTGTACCTGTCATCTGTTCCAAAACCGGTGAATATATCCTGCACTATCTTCACGTCAAACATATTAAGCCACTGTGTAAGACCTCCGAACCGTTCTACATATTGTCCTTTTCGGCTCTTAAGATAAGGGTTCGAGTCTATGTAATCAAAGAATGCCCTTGACTGATCTTCTGCCGATGCAATGAAGGTCTGATTTCCTGTTTCCTTGTCCGTATAAGTCAAGTCAGTAAAAGTAATTTCGCTTTCATCGCGAGGTATGTACATGAGGTCCAGGGCAAGTCCGTCTCCATTAACGTCGCCGCCATAGATGTAGGATATCCTGCCGTTGTGGGATCCCTGATAGAAGAGCGAGAAGGTCGTTGCGAAATTACGGGCATATTCAAACCTGTACGATAGGTTTGCAATTACCCTATGAGGTACGGCATTTGCCGACCAGCCAAGCAATTCGTCGTTCAATGAGCCACAGGAAGAGTTGGAACTCCATGAAGAATAGACAGAAGACGAAAGATTGGATGACAAGTCCTTGACATTCGAATACGTATAGGCAATGCTTCCCGACAATCCCTTTGAGAAATTCTTGGTGAGCTGGGCCGTGAACTGAGCCGAATAGCCCTTTGTCGCCGCATTTGTAAGAAGCATCGCCGAAGAAACATCTTTGGTTACAACCGGTATCTTGTCGATTCTGTTGACGGCATCGTTAAAATCCCACACAGGTCTGGAATCAGCACCGTACATATTTCCTATCGGTGCCGGTTCATTCAGATTCATATGCTTTACGCCAAAGATATCCCTGCTGAACAAGGCCTCTGCGGTAAAGACCATGTTCCATGGAAGAGACACATCCACTGCCAGATTGCTTCTCCATATCTGAGGGAACTTGAAGTCCTTGTCAACCATGCAGATGCCGGATCCCGAAGCAAGATTGTCCTGATCCGGTGATGTGGGGAACATGTCAGGATAGGCCTTAAGGAGATCCCTATAGTCTTTCATGAAATGCAGACCGGGGTAAGAGCTGAAATCTGATATGCTTATCTCAGGAGACTGGACAAAAGCTGCACTTGTCGACTGACCGGTAAACCAGACAAACGGATTTATACCTGAGAAGATTCCTGTTCCACCTCTGAGCTGAAGAGTGCGGTCGCCCTTGACATCCCAGTTGAAACCGATTCTCGGATTTACCGAGACATAGGCCTTCGGCCATGTCGAGGAGTCCCAAGGTCCCCCTGCAAAGCCGTTGGCTTGAGCTATCGAATATATGGCATTACTCTTCATAAGGTCCTTGTCAAGACATACAGGAAGTTCGAACCTGACACCTCCGGTAACCCTCAGGTTCTTACCGGCTTGCCACTCATCCTGTATGTATGCACTTGTCTGAGCGTAATTCAGCTGGACACCTGGAGCCTCCTCGCCGTTATAACCGTAGGTAATTCCCATGCCTATAGGAAGTCTGTCTTTTATAAAATCGTCAATCGAAGCATATCTGTAATATGATGATCCTTCACGGATATATGAATTCTTCACATAGATATGCTCGAATGACGCACCTATTGTAAGAGTGTGATTATCAAGACTTATTATGAGATTGTCTGTGACGGCTGCTGTGTTGTCTATGACGGCATTGTTATATGAAAACAGCTCAAGTCCCAGAGAAATGTACTGCTTTCCGTCCTTGAAAATATCGACATGAGGGAAGAGTTCCGACTGCGGATCCCTTTCTTTCGCCGTCATATTATAGGTGACAATCAAGTTATTGGACACTCTGTCTGAAAACCTCGAGTTCAGTTCTCCTGCAATGGAGCGGACTTTAAAATCCTCTCTGTAGAAGTTCTTGGAAAAGGCTATCGATTCCGGACCGACACGTGTCACGCTCTTGTCCCTTTTCAGGCCCGGAGGACAGGAATTGCCGCTTGGCAGAGACATTGTCGAATTCTTGACATCGTTATATCTGAGCATAAGCCTGTGATTCCTGCCGATATTCCAGTCAATCCTTGCAAGTATCTTGTAGGTGTAGTTATTGAATGCCGCCCATCCGTTTTTTCCATAATCTCCCGGATCATATTGATATGTGTCAATCAGATGGTTTCTCACTGTTTCCAGATCACCGACTGTCGTTCTGGATATTCCTGATTTCGGATCTGCAATACCGTCCACACTTGGCACCCATCCGGGACCGGAATCCTTGGAAGGGCTGTACTCGGCATTGAGATAGAAGAAAAGCTTGTTCTTGACTATAGGGCCACCTAAGCTCAATCCATAGGTCTGGGAACTTAGGTCACCGGCTCCCGGAATCTCGACATCGCCGACCCTGGTTCCTGTCATGCCCTTGAACTTCTGATAAGTATAGGCTGTTCCGTCAAATTCATTTGTACCGGATTTGGTAACTGCGTTGATAGATGCTCCTGTGAATCTTGAAAGACGGACATCATAAGGAGCAAGGTTTACGCTTATCTCCTCCAATGCCTCAAAGGAAATCGGGCCGTATTCTCCACCCGGAAGGCTTGAATCAAGTCCGAAATTATTGTTGAATCCTGCACCGTCCACAGAGAAATTGTTGAATCTCGGATCGCGTCCGCCGAAAGACATTCCATTTGCCTGAGGAGTCATCCTCACCACATCTTCCAAGGTACGTTTCACAGTCGGAGTATTTGCAAGGGTGCGGCCTCCAAAATGAACGGACGTTCCGGAAAGGTCTGAAGACATCACGGAATCATCGGCAGTAGAAACAAACACCAGGGCATCAAGTGACAGACTTTCATCTTCAAGAACAAAATCCTGAACATATGTCTCTCCAAGCCTGAGGAAGATGTCCGAAGCTTTGGCCTGGCTATATCCCAGCAACTGGGCTGTCACCACATAGGGGCCTCCTACCTTCATATTACTGATACGGAAATACCCGGATTTGTCTGCAACCGAATAGTATTCCGTTCCTGACGGTGCATGGACAGCAGTGACAACCGCACCTTCAAGACCGGCAGTCTTGTCAGTCACATAACCTCCGAGAGAAGATGTCGTAACCTGTGCAAATGAGAATATGCTGCAGAACAGGATCAGACAAAGAGTCAAACGTATTTTATTCATGACTTTATGATTTTTTTGTTACTTCTTATGTAAGCTGGACAAATATCGTCATTTTTTGTTTATCTTTGCACCCGAAAATAATAATTGCCCGCAATGGCAATGTTTGTGGAGGGATTTGGCTGCTTGCAACCACAGTAAAAAATGCTAAAATTTTCTGCTCCGCATTCCGTGGGGCTTTTTTTGTGCAAAATAACGTAACTATATATTTTAAGTTTCGCAAGTGCTAAAATGATGTAATAAAAAAGGCTAAAGTGTTTGATAATTCGGTGATTATCACTATATTAAAGTCGCCAAACAAAAACATAGAACCCTTTAGCCATGAACAAAAATAGACATATTATCGGC
>JAGAKH010000010.1 GCA_017625725.1 Bacteroidales bacterium
ATGTGAGCAACTGATTTGTTGAATTCACATACTGCTTTAACCATTTTATCGATTGATTCTTGGCTTGTATCTTTGGTAGAAAGGCAACAATGTACTAGTGCTGAATAATGAGGCAATATCTTGTTCCAATCGAAACCATCGCCAAAGATATATACACCTCGTCCGGAAGCTCCACCCCATACTTGAATCAAGTGGAAGATTTCCTCAAGACTCTCTCCATCAACATATTCCCCAATCTTTTGAAGAGCTGCATTCTCGATATCGTCATCCTTTTTATAAGCATCAAAGAAATCTCCAGGTACAATCTTCTTATTTATCAAGATGGTCATCAATCCCTTAACCGGAGCAGACATTGCTTCTGTATTAGCTAAAGGCTTCATTTCAGAAACATAATCAAGATCCGGAAAATGGTATTTAGGATTTAATTCAACCGGTATCAAAGGAAGAGCATCCTTATCTATAATAGGCGTAAACCGTCCTTCATCGAGAAACATGGTCTTTGGACGAGCCCATTTATCACCTTTGCCATACATAGCTTGATATATGACCATATCTTCTCCGGTCTCCGTGTGTTTAACCACGTGTAATGTTCTATAGATATTACCCTTGTAATGTTTGTAATATCCTGGCACATTTAGTTTTTTCATAGGCCAGCTACGTAAATTTTATAGCACTCAACAAAAATAATGAATATGTTTCATATTCGATGCAAAGAACATGGAATATTGTTCCATTTCGTGGGACAGCATAAAAGCAATGTACCTAAACCAAAATATTTTTCGGATATTAAACAATTTGATACATAGATGATTATCTTTGCCGGTAAAGATGGTGAAATGATTCAACTTAATTGATATGGGAACATATATTATACTTCATATAGAGTATCGACTGAAGTCTGTTGGATAGTGGAAACATGTCAACTTTGACTCTTCATTCATGACTCGCGGATATAGCCCGTTGTGTGCTTATCTCGGTTAGGGTGGAGTTGAAGGACATCTTCCTTTGAGAGGCTTGCCAGAAGACATTACAATTGATACAAGGGAGTCTATTTTTCATGATGAAGACTATATGGATCCGGATTACTACAATTACTCTTGGGCCTCTTCTGAAGAAATCGAAAGTGCTGTAGAACTTGCATATGATGTTATGCAAACACAAGCAGATGTAAAGGGTAATCTCAGAGTTCTGGATGAGTATCTGGAATGGAAAGGATTTATCGGATATATGAAATCCATGGAAAGCAGCATGCGTTACGAATGTAGAGCGATTTATTGGTTCTTTTAATAAGCACCCCGCTTAAATTGTTGTTTAAGCGGGGTGTATGATTATCGCCAATTTACTCGCTTTGTTTGTTTTCAATGGTCCACTCGACTGTAACCTCGTCACTAATTACCAAGTCTTCTGGTGTTATATCAAGTCCTTCTGGTGTGCTTGCCTTTGCTTCTGCGGTGGAATGGATATTACGAGCCTGCGAATATACATGGATATTAGTGTCTGAATAATTTATACTAAACACATCTTGTAATGAACATCCCAGAGCAGATGCCATTATCTTAGCCTTTTCCTTTGCATCCTTGACTGCTCTTTCTAGCATTTTCAGCTGATAAGGTCGAGGATCTTGCACTGTATGCCCTATCTTGATCTGTGCTTCTTCGATGAATTTTCCCACACCTCTCACGATCTTGTTTACCAGCACATTATCAATACCGAGATCAATTTTGATTTTCTGATGCAACTCATAGCCGTCTTTTTCATAATAGGCGTGATAGCCTTTGGCATCTTTGACACTATACTCGTGTTCAATGATATCCATACTGACCGTCTTCGCCAAACTGCCTGGCTTGTTATTGTATTCAAGAATCTTAACCATTGAGGTCAGATTCTTCTTTGCCATTTCATAAGCATCACTATAAGTTTCATGTAAGGTCGCTATTGTCACCTCTAAACGAGTAATATCAGGAACGACGTGAATGGCACCTTTGCCGGTAACTGTAATTTTCTTATCCATATTTCTAGGTTATTAAGGGTTCTCGATGCAAATTTAGCCTACGATTGTCTCATTTCGTGGGACATCTTTAAAAGATTTCAGCAGCAAAATACCACGTGCCTTTCAACACCCAAACTGTCGTCTTGATTAAAATCTCAAGAATTCTTCTACTGCTTTCCCCTAATGTTTATCCTTTTCCATATAAAAATATTTTAGAGTCTCCATAAAAACGGTCATTTTTATGGACAGCAAACGTCTTTGCACTGAGTCGCAGGGGATTTGGTGAGGGGACCAATTGTACCTGATACGAAAACCTGCCATTCGTTTTGATTTTCGTTATATTTGTAAAGTAAGTTCTACATCTTACCACAATAAGGCTATATGCCGAAGGATTTAATTCCTATGCCTCCGCTTCGGTGGAGGCTTTTGTTTAGCCAGAAAATCTCATATACCGACTGACGCGACTTTCACTTATGGATTGGCAGAAAGTTGCTAAAAGACTAGGTGCCCAGGAAAGAGACATCAATCTCTTCAGTCAAAGATTCATTACAGAGTAGAGACACGTTCCATTCCATTTCGGGATACGGGCCTGTATTCCGCTTCTGAAATGACGGAAGGACTCTATGCACGCTCATTGGGTAAGTGCTGTGACATAATGTTTCCTCCTGAGTCAACCGTACAGCATAGAAAATCACAAGACGAAAGTCAATCCGAAGTATGATCCTCTTGATTTGTCGGTATTGAAATGCTGTTCAAAGAAGATCTTTATATGGGTATTGAACTCAAAGCCGGCTCGTAGGGAGAAGATGGCAATCGGTTTGCCTGAGAATGAATAGGTTGCGTATGGATATCCATCTTCAGTGTCCTGCGTGAATCCTGAAACCGTTCTATAGGAACTTTTTCCGACTCCGACTCCCAGACCGACATATGGGGTGAATCTATGCCATCTGTAAAAATTGAAGTTCGTTACGGCCTGGACTGCCCAATAACCAAAACTCATCACCTCTCCTATAGGTGTGTCAGGACTAGCTTCGGACGGTTCCATGGTGAATGGAAGTGAATATGAGAAGTTGAGTCCAACGTCCATCGGAAGACGTCTGAAATTGTATCGTCCTTCCAGACCAAGGATGGTCTGAGCAGCATCCATGACGCTCGTGATTCCTAATGTGTTGAAGAACCTGCCCTCAAACTCAAAACGCTTTGGAATATATGAGTGGAAAAGAATCTGTGCCTCATCTGTCGCTAACGCACAATTGACCGTAGTGTCGACTTCGGTATCAATATTAATATCAGTTCCCGTGTACCCGATAGCGCTGAATTGAAGATTGATCTTGCCAGGGACTACCTTGATGGAATAACCGCCATCAGATTCTGAGAAGACGCAATTGTAGCCATCCCAATTCGCCATAACAGCCGCATGGCGGATTGCACCTCCTGTATCCTTATCTGTTATGACACCGCTTATGGTTACAGTCGGATCCGAAGTCTTGAACCATCTGACCTGCTGAGCATTCAGAAGAGATGAAATCAGAATTACTGACAGTAATATGAAGATACGCTTCATGCTATGGTTTGATATACTTTGATAGAATATTGAAACTTAACGAGCAATTGATTGAATACGGACTCATTGCATTTGGATATGAGGTGCGGGCCACATAAACTTTCAGTCTCAGGCTGTGCTCATTGATGCCTCCGTACATTGATGACCAGACAGGATCACCGACCAGATAAAGAGAACGCAAGTACTTTAATTCAAAACTAAGTCCGGCCAAAAGTCTGAGTCCGGCGATTTCATCTGTCTTGATTTCTGCATCCTTGTCCGGGCTGTCATAATCCATAAATCCGACACCTACGCCAGCAAACGGACTAATCTTGAAGATATCACCATCATAAACATCACAGGCATATTGGAACGTGATTTCTCCGTATCTTAGTTTATTACCGGAGTACCATGTACCTATCCTTTTGCCTTGGATATCTCTGTTCAGTCTTGATCCACCTCCCAAAACCATATCCCAATATATTGCAGAGCGTCCTATTCCGAAATTGAAGCCCCACAGAAATCCATATGCCGGAGTAAAGTATGATGAATAATCTCCCAGATGGAACTGAGATGCTGCACCTATATACGCTCCTATTGCAAACTTTCTAAGAGAATATTCTGGAATCTCACCTCTCGTTTCCGGGGTCTTGGCCAGTTCTTCTGCAATAATAGTCTCCTGTAATTGAAGCTCAGTAAGATTCCTGCCCTCCTCTGTAACTCTTTCGATTTCATCTGTACGAGCCTCATGAAAATCATAATATCTTCTTACTACAGCATGATAATCAGCCTTATATGTACCAGATATCAGATAATTCATCATCTGACGTCTGGTAAGTTCGGTCGCGTCAAATATAAGCTGGGCATATCTGATGGCCTGATCGGTCAAAGTATCACTTCTGACCCAAGAACGTATAGGGTCGAATAACGCTTTAGACTGAAGACGCTTGACTCTTAGGTTCCAACTCATCTTTTCCCAGTCTCCGGGAAAAGTCTGAATACCTGTATATACCTGTCCGATCAGTTCTCCAGATGATCTTCGTATTGCAAAATCTTCTGCCTTAAGAGTTCCGTCATGCCATTCCTTATAAGAAAGATCTGTTTGAGCCAATAACGAGAATACCGACATGATCATGACGGAAACGAATGAGACGAATCTTTTCATAAGCTATAGGAGAATGGTTCCAAGCCCCAAATATAGCAATATTTATCATTTGCATATTTAACGAGCTTGACAAATCCGATAATAGCGGCTCACATCATGCCATTTCCAATGACTCTCTTGAATCCTTAAGAGCGGAATCTATCTCCGACATTCTGGAAGTGGTCAGCGGATAGAGCCATACGAGAACCATTGCGACAAGGGCTATACCGGCCGGGATGATACTCATCAGCAGATTGAGTCCGGTGAGGGCTTCAGCTGTCTGGACGCTTCCTTCGGCTGTCTGGTATCCAAAAGCTGCAAGCAGCCACATCACCATAGCACCACCGAAGGCACTTCCGAACTTCTGGGCCATTGAACTGGAAGAAAAGATCAGTCCGACGGATGCTGAGCCGTATCTGTACTCAGAATAATCTGCGACATCAGCATACATGCTCCATAGCAGGGGCGAGATGACTCCGGTAAAAATGCAGATGAGTACCTGAAGCAGAAGCATCAGCAAAAAACCTATCCGATTCACCGGAATAAAGAAGAAAGCGATAGAAAGAACAGCTAGAACAAACATCGAAAACAGGAATGTATTCTTCTTTCCGATACGGACAGAGAGTGGTGCCGCGAATACAACTCCTGCCATATTTGAAATCTCTCCCACAGAAAGGAACAGTCCCGCATAGAACAGCACGGACATCCCGCCTATGGTCAGTTGTGTCCCCTCCGGAATATAGTCTTTGAAAAAATATGCAACAGTAGATCCTCTTAGTGTCATGAAGAGATTTGAGCAGAGAGCTGCACAAACGAGAATCCAGAACGGAGCATTCCTGAACAATGCCTTCACATCCTTCAATACAGATTCAGAAGCATGAGTAACAACTCTTTCCCTAGTCATTGTAAAGGTAAGGTAAAACAGAACCACACACATGATCGCAATAACCGTCATAGCAGCTTGCCAACTACCCTGCAACGACATTACCTCGCCAAAATGGCCGACCAAAGGTTCCCATAGAAATAACACGATAAAGCTTCCGATATATGCAAAGAACATTCTGAAAGAAGACAACGAGGTCTTCTCCGCACTGTTTTCCGTCATGACCCCCAACATTGCTCCATACGGAACATTGATTCCAGTATAAACGGTCATCATAAGGATGTACGACGCATAAGCGTAAATCAGCTTGGCCTGTTGCCCCCAGGACGGAGTCGTAAACAAGAGCACCCCACAAAGGGCAAAAGGCACTGCCATGAAAAGCAGGTATGGACGATATGTTCCCCATTTTGTGTGAGTCCTGTCGGCAATAACTCCCATCATCGGATCTGAAACCGCATCCCACACCCTCGTAACGATAAGCAGCAAAGCAACCTGATCCAAGGTCAGACCAAACACATTGGAATAAAAGAACGGGAGATAATATGAAAACACCTTCCAAAACATAGAAGACGCCATATCTCCAAAACCATATCCTATCTTCTCAGTAATTTTCAAGTTATTCATTCGTCAGTTCCTTTAACATTTCAACACACATCCTCCCATTGTGATAGGGACATTTCCAAAAACCGGCCTTATCCTCATTCATATTGACAGAGCCATCTGAAAGCCTGCTCCAATACCACTCTCCCCCTTCTGAATCTATAATATTTCCACGTATATATTCCCAGGCCTTGCAGCATTTGTCAAGCCACCTCTTATCTCCGCTTCTTCGATACATCTTCATGAGGCCGACAACAGCCTCCGCCTGCACCCACCAATGCCTTTCCTCATCCCAGCAACCGGATTCACATCTATATACAAGACTGCCATCGTCGCGGAACCCATCTTCGCACGCCATGACAAGCCGGTCTGCCATATCATAATAGACCTGATCTGCAGTTCCTATTGCATCTGCAGCCTCACAGACAAGCCAGGAAGCTTCAATATCATGGCCATACGAAATCTCATTATCCAACCTCTTCCACTCTGAAGAAAAGAATGACCCTAGATGACCACTTTCCTCACAATATATACGACTGTGGAATATATCCAGCAGACGCCCCACAGCACCCGCAACCCTACCATCATGGGTAAGCAGATACAGGTTGGTGTAAGGTTCAAGGATATGGAGGTGTGTATTCATGGTAAAGACCGCATTCATATCCTTGTCGCTCAGACGCACATCTGCAAGTGGTGACCAATCTGCAGACTGAGCCTCCACATATCCATAACCATCTGAATCCCAAGCTTTTTCTTCCAGACAGCAGAACAGATGCATGGCCTGCCTCTCCGCCTCAGACGATTTTCTCAAAAGAGCATACTCAGACAGGGCATATATGGCAAACCCTATTGCATAACTTTGTTTCTTGTCGGAAAGCACATATCCTTCAGGTGAGATTGCCCACCAGACACCCCCGTTGACCTCGTCAATAAAGGAACGGGTGACATATCCGTAAAGCCGGTCAGCTATCTTCCCGGAATGCTCATCATTCAGATGACGGGAAACAGACGAAAACATCCAAAGCATTCTGAAAGCCATCACAGCACTTATAGGAGCAGACGAATCCTCCCGGCCATATATATCTGTTCGGCCGGGAAAACTTCCGTCCCCTCTGACCATCCGGCTCCAAAACGGAAGGATATTGGTTAAAAGTTCTTGTCTGAACGACTCTCTCATATCACTGAAGCGGATTTACGATGTAAGTAAACCGGTAACTGCTTCTCCAGAAATTGTCATAGAAATTGGATCCGCCAATTTCCTGCGAAGCATCAGGCAGATTGAAGACAAATACCATATTAGACCATTCATCCGTCTCAAAGGTCATTGTAGAGGTGATGTTCCTGTTGGTAATCTTCATCTCGTTGGTTGTCAGATCCAGCACCCATTCCGATTCTCCAGCAGGAAGAAGATGTCTCAGGCGTGGATTCATGTCAAGTGGTGCATCTTCCGGATACTCACCAGGCCATACGCCCTTGAATTCTCCCCATAAGCCATCAGCACCGGCATCATTTGTTATAATGCCCGTAAACTTACCGTCGACCATCTCGGAGTTCATCTCTATGGTTATGATATTGTCCAGCTCGGGTGCGAAATAAAGTCCGAATTCAGCTCCATTCATCGGAGTCCCCCAGGAGCCGGTTCCGCATCCTGATATATTCTGGTCTACATATATCTTGGCATCAATGACTTTCCATACTCCGGCATAGAATGCCTCATACGGCTTGAGTATTACGGTCCAGTCAACTGACTTTCCTGTCTGCGAAGTCACCTTTATGACTGCCTTTCTCTGAGGATTATAGAAATCCAGCACAGCCTCTTCACCGAGATCCGAACCAGCATATGCCGACAAGGCTATAGACTCAACCTTGACCTCACTCCAAGGATAGTCATCAGTCTTGTTGATAAAGAGAGTCACTTCTCCGGAAGTGTCATCAATGCGTACTATCTCAGGTTTACCCAACTGGCCAAAGACACGAATGTCAAGAATTGAACATTCATTGCTTGGAATATCCATATTTATCTGCTTGGAACATGAAGCAACAAACAGCAACGGCAGTATAAACACTATGGAAAAACGTTTCATCTCACTGCAAATTAGGATTCAGATCAATTTCTCTTTGTGGAATCGGAAAGAAGGCTGTCTCCATTTCTGAAAGTCCGGAGGCCTTCATATCTGTAAGCGTAACGCTTGCAGTACGTCTGAGGTCATATAGACGGTTTCCTTCAAACGCCAGTTCAAGGGCTCTTTCCTTTATCACCTCACGTCTGTAGACATCTGTATCAAGCCCTTCAGGCAGAGGTATGAGGCCGGCCCTCGTCCTTATCCTGTTCAACACAGGGAGTCCCTCCACAGGACCTGCAGCCTCCGCATATACAAGGGCGATATCCGAAAATCTGATAAGGTATGGTCTGGCACTTGTCCTTTCTCCGATAAAGTCCGGGTCCACATACTTCGAAGTGTAATATCCCTTCACCTGATTCGGTACAATAGGATTGCCTGAGGCATCATAAATGTTACGGTGGATAAGCTCAGTCCTGCGTCTGTCCACTGCACTGAAGGAATTCTCCACAAAGTCATCGTTGCAAAGGAATACTCCCCAGCCGTTTCCATTGGCCTTCTGCAGAGAATCATCAGAATACTTGATATAGAAAGGTATCGAACTGTTTGAAGGAAGGAACATAAGAGGAAGCTTGGAGTAGTTGCCCTCTTGGGTTCCGGAACGCTCAATAGGCATGATGAAGATATGTTCAGGACCATCAGGATAATTGACATCATAGATATGTCTGAGATCTTCGTCAAAATCATACTGTTCCTTATAATCATTGATAACCTTGCCCGCATAGAATGCGCTGCTGTCGTACATCTCACTTACAGTCACGTCCATATCAGAATACAGATAAGCCTTGTTCTCCTTGGCTGAGGCTACTGTCAGATAGGTCTTGGCGAGGAGAGATTCTGCAGCCACTTTGTCAGCTCTTCCGAACTCCTTATTCACGCTGAGAAGAGAAATGGCCTTCCAGCAGTCACTGCGTATCATCTCGAATATCTCGTCCAGGTCTTCAGCCATCGGAGCTGTAGTCATCGACAGTTCACTGACTGCTTCCTTATGAATCGGTACCTTACCAAAGTTACGCATCAGATTGAAGTAGTTCCAGGCTCTGAGAAAATAAGCCTCGCCACTGATACGTTTCTTGGCTTCTACGGGAACCGAAGGAGTGTCGATATAGGCAAGGACAGAATTCGCCCTGTTGATGGCAATATAGCAGAACTTGAAATAATACTCAAGCTGTTCGGTCTGATTGGTGCAGATCCAGTTTTCCAGCTGATAGACATCTCCTGCCTCATCAGTCTTCGGACTCATGGTCTCGGTAGGAATATCTCCAAGATAGAATATGCCTCGGGAATACTCCAGAAAGGTGAGAGCATTGTATGCATACAGCAGAGCAGAAGTTGCATCCGCCTCTGACTTGTAGAAGTTGTCGTTCGAATAGAAGCCATACGACCTCTCATCAAGACTGCAGGATGTAATGAACAACGCAGCCACCGACATCATCAATATATATTTCTTCATCTTCATAGCTTTAGAAATTAATGTCAACACCCAAAGACCATCTTATGAGTTTCGGATATCCGCCCCAATAGATACCGTCTACCCCGACTTCAGGATTATATCCGTCAAACGATGTGAACGTGTAGAGATTGTCCACATCAGCAAACACCCTGATACTGCTGAGAATACTCCTTAAATTGAATGTATAACCGAGAGAGAGGTTCTGAATACGCAGATACGAGCCGTCCTGGATGAAGTAGTCCGAGAAAAGATAGCTCCTTGTAGAATTAAGGCTAGGATACTTGTCTGTCGGGTTGTCGATGGTCCATCTCTTGACCTTGACTCTCGGATCGAATGTATATCCGTTATAGATCACATCGTTACCATATACTCCGTTCAGGAATATCGAAGCATCCAAACCCTTCCATCTGACACTGAGGTTGAGACTGGCTGTAAAGTCAGGATTAGGATCGCCGATGACACATCTGTCACGCTCATCTATGGCATAGTCACCATTGAGGTCGACGTACTTCAGTTCTCCAGGCATATCCTTGCCGTCATTGCTCATGAAACCAGGGTCTTCATCCTTCTGGATGACACCGTCCACCCTGTATCCGTAGAACGAATACATCGGATATCCCACAGCATAGATACAAGGAGTTGCACTGAATGTATCCAAAGAGGAACCGCAGAATTCATATTGCATTCCTGTAGCAGGATCGATGTTCAGACCACTCGAAACTGCATTTCCCAAGCCTGTCACGGTGTTTCTGTTCAACGAGAATATCATAGTTCCGGAAAGGGAGAAATCCCTCTTGTTCACGATATTGGCATCGACAGTGACTTCGAATCCTCTGTTGAGGATACTTCCGTCATTCACCCACATCTTGTCATATCCGCTGGAAAGCGGGAGGAACTTTTCTCTGAGAAGGTCGGTCGTGTACTTTTCATAATAATCGACAGTGATTCTAGGACCATTGCCCTTGAATGTAAAGTCTGCACCGATATTGAACTGACTGGTCGTCTCCCACTTAAGTTCAGGATTGGAGATGCCTCCCCAAATTACATACCTGTCATTCGCTCCTTCACGACCGACCTCATAACCGGGACCAACTGCAGTCTGCCATTTTCCGTCAGACCAGTATTTTTCTGTTCCGAACCGGTTGAGTGTCTGGTAAGGGGATATGCCCTGATTACCTGATACTCCGAAGCTTGCCCTGATCTTGAATTCCTCAAACACACGGTTTTTCTTCATCCACTCCTCGTTATGGAGCTTCCAGCTGACTGCCGCAGACGGGAAGTAGCCCCATTTGCTATGAGCTCCGAACTTTGACGAACCGTCCGCACGCATGGTTACCGTGAGCAGGTATCTGTCATCATAAGCATAATTGGCACGGCCATAGAAAGACAACATCCGGCTGTCGGAATATGAATTCGAAATATAGTTTTTCTCAGGATCACCGGCACTCATGTCTTCATTCTGAAGAGAATCGTTGACAAAGCCATAAGCTGTAGTATACAGACCTCTTGCAACTGCCGTATCAAAGGAATGACCTGCCATTACCGAATAATCATGTCTGCCTGATACTCCTGAATAGGTGAGGTAGGTCTCAGAGAGGATGTCCTGCGAAGACCAGGTGTTCATCTGAGCCTGTCCCTTGAGGTCATAGGCATCCTGTGATGTATTGGAAGCATAGTAGATATCCTGAATACTCGTGAGATAGCTGTAATTGAGCTGAGACCTGAGTTTCAGTCCCTTGACAAGTTCAGCTTCAATAGCGAGCGATGTTATGAAATCCTTTCCGTCAGTCTGGTTCTTTACATTGTCTGTAGTGACGAGAGGATGTCCGAAATCCGTTTCCGAGGTAAGGAAATATTCTCCGTTGCTGTCATAGACCGGCCACAGAGGGTTACGGCCGTATTCCAACGTATTATTGACGTTCCTGCCGTGGAAAGACAGTATGGATGATGCCTGGACAGTCACTGCCTTTGAAAGATGATATATCGAATTGAAGTTTACATTGGTCTTGTTGAAACTGTCCTTGATGTAGACTCCCTGATCGTCAAAATAGTTAAGGCTGAGATTCATTGAGACCTTATCAGTCGAATAGGCGACAGACGCTGCCGTATTGTTGACCACAGGGGTACGGAGAGCGATCTTCGACCAGTCTGTATTGCTCCACTTGCCTTCCTCGATCTCAAGTAGCGAAGGATAGTAAACTCCATTGGTATATGCACCTATATATGTCGGTGAAAGGCCGGCATTGACCAATTCCTCATTTGAGATCTGAGCCATCAGCAGAGGATCCCTCCAGATGTTGAGAGGTTCTGTAAAATGGCCGACAGTCGTCTGATGTTTCACACTTACGGTTGTCTTGCCTTTCTCCGCTCTCTTGGTCTGGACAAGGATAACACCGTTGGCACCACGTGAGCCATATATGGCTGCTGCCGAAGCATCTTTCAATATCTCAACCGAAGCAATGTCGGCTGGATTTATCTGAGACAGATTTCCTGCCTCGCCGAGAGGAAATCCGTCCACTACTATAAGAGGAGTATTCGATCCGTTAAGGGAACTGTTTCCACGGATTCGTATGATAGAACCTGCTCCCGGATCCTGTGAGGTATTGAGCACCTGAAGTCCGGCCGCCCTTCCCTGAAGCAGTCCCTCTATGGAATTACTGTTCCTGTCCTGAAGAGCCTCCATCTTCACTGAAGCGACGGAGCCCGTCAGGTCACTCTTCTTCATGCTGCCGTAGCCTACAACAACAACATCTTCAAGCATCTGACTGTCAACCTCCAGATCGACAAGATAATCCATTCTGTCCTTTTCCACCGCTAATTTGCATGTCTTGTATCCAAGACATTCCACACAAAGGATTTCACCGTCAGATACCGCAATGACAAAATGTCCGTCAGCATCGGTAACTGTTCCGGACTGTGTCCCTTGAATATATACAAAAGCCCCTACCACAGGTTCTTGACCGGAAACGACTGTTCCGGAAACACTCCTCTGTGCCGAAGTGCTCACTGCCGATGACAGAAAGGACGCAAGGGACAAAGTAATTAAAATCAGTCTTCTCATAGTTCTTGAGTTTCAAGATAATCAACCAGATACAAAAATGTTCCCGCACTCCATCCCAACATCTGAGGTGTTTCATACTCAGCATCTGCATTTTCGAAGATGTCGGTCACATTATATTTTTCCCATAGCGTTCCGGTACGCCGGTAAATACGACATATGGAGTTTACATACTTTTCAGCCAGACGCCTAGCCTCTGTCCGATATCCGTAGTTTTCAAGACCTCGTACCGCCATATAGGCTCCCGGGGCCCATCCGTATGGCCACGACCATTGATAATCATGACCGTAGTCACCTTCTGCACACATTGACAGTCCATACCTGCATTCCAACCGGTCCAGCCCCTCCTCCACCAGAGACTGAGCCTCCTGGGCTTCCAGCACCCCGGCAGCCAGAAGATTGAACACAGCAGCAGAAACAACATCACTTTTCTGTCCTGTCTTATAATCATAGTCATAGAAAAGACCGTCTTCACCCTTCATCAGCATTTCGATACGCTCCTTCCTCCGCTCTGCCCTCGAAGCCCACAAATGTTCCTCTCCCCTGTTCAAAATCAAAGAAAACTTCTCCATCAATCTCTCATAATAGTAGAGATTTGCATTCAAGTCCACAGGATAAAAGTCCTCGCAACGTCTGCAGAACCTTGGATTAAAATCCCAGCCGGACTCAGCTTCAGCCGCGAAATGCCTTCCCATATGCAATACTTCCTCATGCGTAGCACATTCTGAAATGAAATCATGCTGCAGCCTCCTGGATCCTGTGACCACAAACTCCTCTGCCAAAGCATCATCCGCTGACGAAGAGTAGAAAGACAACCCGCCTGGCACAGACCTTTCCTTCACCCAGAATGCATATTCCTTTCCTATCACATCATAGGCTCGCGACAGCCAGAGGGTATCACAGGTCCGCTCAAAGACAGACTCTACCATCCATGCCAGATATGGAGGCTGCGAACGGTTCAGATACCATGTCCTGCTGCCGTTAGGCATGTATCCGTACTTATTCACCAGATACATCACGTTCTCGACATTCCCTAAGGCAAGATCGGTCCTTCCATCTTTTAGAAGTCCTTCATTGGTAAAGAAAGTATCCCAGTAATACATTTCCTGAAAAGTACCTTCCGGACATGGAACAGTATAGCGACAAGGCAGGCCCAGCAGGGTTCCATCATCCTCGGGATTGTAACGTACAGTACTGTCCCATGATGACGAAATGTACTCCCTTACCTCCTCCACATGCGAACAGCCAAGAGCAAGGCATATCGGTAATATCAGTGATATCCTATTCATACAGATTTCCTGTTTCGCTTTCCAACAATATATTGTCCGCACCTGCAAAGTTCCTGAAGTCATCTTCAGACACACATCCGGGATAAGGACCGTAGAAATGTGACATATCCTTGTTTCTCCACACAAGCACATAAGCCGGAGAGAGATCCTTGAATGAAGCAGCAAGGTTTTCAGTCCACCATTCCGGCTGGGTTGTATTGCATTCCACACCTGTCTCTGTAAATGCGAACGGTTTGTTCTTCTGATATGAGATATGGTTGAGCAGACGCATAAGCCTTATACCGTTTTCCGGCAACGTCCAGCCCGGTCTCTCATAGGCATCGATACCCAACACATCCACCCATTCGTTCCCAGGCCAGAAATTCAGATAGGCACTCTGTGAAGAAACTATATCTGTGCTGAACACATAAAGTATGTTGTGCAATCCCTTGGTATCCCTCAGATACTCCACAGTAAATCTCCACAGGGCAACGAACTGCTCTGCAGTACAATTTCCGTTACCCCACCAGAATCCGCTGCCTGAGTGCTCATGCCATGGACGGAAAAACACAGGAATCATCTCTTTCCCTACCTTGAGACTGCCTATGAATTCGGCAACTTTGTCAAGATAGCCACAGAACTTCGCATTCAGGTCCCCTCCCGGTATGATCCGATACACGGCTTCAGTAATATCCCAGGACGTACCGTCTGTTACAGGATTGGTGGTATGCCAGCTCAAGGTGGTGACACCGCCTCTTGTATAGGACAGCTTTATCAGTTCACGGATTGCCGCAAAGCTGTCGCCGTCGATATTGGCCTCATGACCCAGTTCAATCTCTGCCAGATCCCAACCTGTAACAGCAGGATAGTCTCCACAGATATCCTTGATGTCAGAACGCCCAGACTCGCCCGACCAACCTATTCCATACAAAGTCGAACACTGGTGGCCGAACATGGTCTTGCCTTCCTTTGAGAGCTGCTTCATGTTATTCAGCAGATTTCTGGTCTGCTCAGTCATGTCCGGATCGGCGTACGTCACTTCTTCGGGTTCAACCGGCGGATATGGATTATACACATCCTCCTTGCATCCGCATAGCAACATTATAAGTGACATCAGTGAAAAACAGATTCTTCTCATATCGCGTATCAGATTATATCATTGACAGTCAAAATATCTTCTTCGTCTATCATTTTCCTGAAGTCGTCTTCTGAATCATGTCCCTTGAAAGGTGCAAAGAAATGGTTTTCCATCTTCTGTGAATTCCTCCACAGAAGCACCCAGCTCAAGCCATATCCTCTCACCGAAGGCAACAGGTATCCAGTCCACCAATCATTCATATATACGGATTCCAGCCCTGTCTCTGTAAAGGCGGCAAGCTTATGATGCTCTTCGGCAAGAGTACTTACTGTCCTTGCCATTTCAGCCATGCCTTCAAGAAAATCCCACTCCTGCGGTCTGTGGTATGCATCCCATCCCATGATGTCAACCCACTCGTCACCCGGATAACGGAGCATATACTCCTGCCCGCTTCGGAAAATGTCTGTTGAGTAGGCATATAGGAGATTATGGACATCAGAAGCATACATATACTCTACAGTCCATTTCCAGAGGGCTATATAATCTTCCGGGTCGCAAGAAAGAGCACCCCACCAGAAAGCTCCGCCTGTATTCTCATGATAAGGGCGATATATCACCGGGATAGGATTACCTTGTGCATCCTTGAGAGACTTCAGGAAAATTATGCATCTATCTGTCCACTTCTTGTATATATCATGGCAACTGCCGCCGGGGAGGACTTCCCTGACAACATTACCGCCCGAAAGATCCCATGAAGAACCTCCTGTGAGAGGGTTACGCATGTGCCAGGAAAACGTAATCACGCATCCCATGGAATCTGCCTTTGCCACGGCCTCCCTCATCTTATCAAAAGGCACTCCATCCAGATTACAGCTGTCATCAAGTTCGACACCGCCAAGATCCCATCCCATGACTGCCGGATAGGCTCCGCACACTTCCATGATGTCGGACCGTCCGTCTTCATACTCCCATGCATGACCGTACATGAGGTCATCCTGATGGCCTATCATGATACCTTTATCCCTCAACTGCAACAGTCGGCCGTGCAGATCATGAACACGCCGGTCCGCATGAGGATCGCATGGAGCAGCTTTCTCCCCGCATCCCGCCAGCAGGAAGACCGTCAGCAGGAAAAACAATATTCTTCTCATATTATAATCTTGTTTTTCTTATAATAGCTTCTGAACTCCTTTGGAGTTATGCCCCTTTTCGCCTTGAATATCCTATTAAAATTGGACAGGTTGTTGAAACCGCATCTGTAGGCTATTGAGGAGATGGTTTCCGCAGGTTCGTCTATCAGTAGTCTAGCCGCACTGCCGACTCTGATATTGTTAAGACAGTTTACAAAACTGAACCCGGTCCTTGCACGTATGAATCTGGCGAAGGACGGGACACTCATATTTACAAGTTTAGCTGCATCCTCCAATGTAACCTTCTTATGATAATTGCTGTTCAGATATTCCATAATGACACCTATGTTCTTACTGTCATAGGCTTCGTGGTATGAACTGAATTTCGAATTGGAGAGCACCCTGTAATTATCATCGTGAGCCATGAGATTAAGCAATGAGAGGAACAGCAGGAAAGAATTGAATCCATCCTTGCTTACAAGGATCTGCTGAATGACGGCACTGCATTGCCTGATCACAGATTCGGAAAAAACTATTCCATTCTGACCGTCCTGAAACATCTTCCTTATCGGCACAAAATGCTTCTTATTCAGAAGTCCCTCTATGCCAAGCAGTTCAGGAGAAAATTGAATGGTTACCTCATATATATCCCTGTTCTCGAAAATCTCTCCATTCTTCCATGTATGCTCCAGATTGCTTCCTGTGATAAGCACCATTTCCATATCTGTCACCTCCTCCACACTGTCGCCCACCACCCTTACTGCTCCTGCGGCACCCGTTATGAAATTGATTTCATACTCCGGGTGGACATGGACCGGGAAGTTGAATTCTGTCTTTCTTCTTTCGAAGATGACAAATATATCGTCCTTGGAAATAGGTGGAAATTCCGTAAATATGTTATGGTGGCCTGTCATCATCTGTCCTGGTCTGTAATGAATGGAAGATTGCTTTCTACCAATGAAGAAAGTCTGTGTACTGAGGTCTCGGATGTAAGACCGTCGGAGCCGCTGCACATGCAATAATCGACTAGCCTGTCTATTGTGGAGACGGCTACATGCATCCTCGTGTCACTGGAGGCATAATACAGATAGACACTCCCGTCTTCGTCAGCGATCCAGCCGTTTGTAAAGAGTACGTTGCTCACATCGCCCACTCTTTCCTGACCTACCGGGGCAAGGACATAACCCGGAGGAGAAGCAATTACCTTGGTCGGATCAGCAAGTGAGGTCATATACATATAAAGCACGTATCTCAAGCCAGCCGCACACCCTCTGACTCCATGAGCCATATGCAGCCATCCCTGCGGAGTCTTCAAAGGATGAGGCCCTTCTCCGTTCTTGCTCTCCTTCACAGTATGATACAGTCTGCCGTCAATGATCGTTTCTTCAGTAATCACGGCATTGCACATATCATCAACCAGAGCGAAACCGATACCCATTCCCTCGCTTCCGGCTTCTATAAATCCGCCTTGAGGCCTTGTGTAAAGGGCATATTTCCCCTTTACAAACTCAGGATGAAGCACGACATTACGCTGCTGGGTAGCTGACTTTATGTTCGGGAGCCTTTCCCACACCTCCATGTCCCTTGTCCTCACCACGCCCGCTTCTGCCACCGCAGACGAAAGATCACCAGCTCCGGCAGTTTCGTCATGTTTCTCTACACAAAATATCCCATATATCCATCCGTCTTCGTGCCTGGTGAGCCTCATGTCATAGACATTGGTCTCTCCTAGACTACCGATATCTACAGGATAAGGCAGAAACCGGAATCCGTCCACAGGGCTGGTGCTCTGAGCGATTGCAAAAAACGACTTTCTATCATTTCCTTCCACTCTTGCTACCAGGGTATATTTGCCGTCAATCTTGATGGCTCCTGCATTGAACACGCCATTGATTCCGAATCTCTCCAACAGGAGCGGATTTGTTTCCGGATTAAGGTCATATCTCCAATATAACGGAGCATGCTCAGCAGTCAGGACAGGATACTGATATCTTGTCCAGACTCCGTTGGATAAGGACCGGATGTTTTCTCTATCAATAAGTTGAGAATGCTGAGTTCTCAGACTGTCTAATCTTGCATGATAATCCATAATTCCGATAGATTACTATTAAGCTTTTAACAAAAATATGAATTAGACCGGTATATGCAAACGGATAGATAGGATAGTATCAGTATTAAATAATATTGTATTATTTTACAATGTATATTCACTCTTGTGGATGTCAGAAAGTATCATAATAAGTAATCTCCAAGAGTGTTCATAGTCAACATGTCACCCAACATCCGGCAGAAGAGAAAACTGCAACGAAACCCACATAATGATACTATCCAATCAAGATATGATACCATAACGACGATTGACATCGACTATTGCTTTTCTATTCTATATTTGTTAAAAATTGATTAAGCTATGAAGAGAATTTTTAAATTATTTGCAGCCGCAGCAATAGTTGCAACGGCGGCAGGTTGTGCTCCGGAAACTCCAGAGGAAGGGCCACAAGTGAATGATCCAAAAGAAGATGTTCTCAGTGCTCCGGAGCTCACTGCCACTGCAAGTGAGGGGTCTATCGCATTCACATGGACTTCAGGTACCATCGAAGAATCAAAACTTAGTGTAAACTACACTCTTTATGTAGGCAAGGCCGGTTCTGACTTATTTGAGGATGGTGTCACCTTTGAAGAGGATGGTCTGTCATATACCATCAGTGGAGACAAATACACTGCACTGCTGAATGACTTGGGATGCCAGAGCGGAGGAACAATAGACATGATTGCCGTAGTGACTGCAACATCCGGCAAAGACACCAAGACTTCGGCACAGAAAGCATTTACAGCCGGACTTCCGGCTGCAGAGGTCGTCTTCCCAGATGCACTTTATATGAAGGGAGGAGCATGCCCGGGAGAATGGGAGACAGCTACCGTACTCACCAAGAAGGCTGAAGGTATATATGAGGCCGCAGAAATTACTCTGCTCTTTGGAAAGCCGGATGATGGAAAAGGTCTGAAGTTCTTCGTTTCTGAAGAAGCATATCCTTTCTATGGTCAGGACAACACAGAAGGTGCAGCTTTCGGAGACATCAAGGTGTTTGCATCTGAAAACGACGGAGACTCACAGTTCTATCCTCTTCAGCATGAGTACACAAGCGGCATCTACACAATCAAAGTTGACCTCAATACTCTCAAGCTCACTCTGACCAAGACCGGTGACGTGTTCGAGCCTAGCAAGCCATTCTATGTATTCGGCGAAGGCCTTGACAAGAACTGGGAAATGGTTGATGAACTGAAGCTCAGCGAAATCGAGAAGAATATCTTCGAGGGCCACAATATCCATATCTGTAAGAACAGTTCTTTCAAGTTCGACAACGAAGACTGGACTGAGTATCAGAGAGATGACAATGCAGGCGAATACTGGACTGTAAAGGCCAAGGTAGAGGGAGAGGATATCAGATTCGTTCCTAAGGATTCCGACCCTGACTTCAAGGATGGAAAGTACACTGTACGCCTCGACCTTAATACCATGAAGGTCACTCTTACCCTCACTGAGGCGGATCCTGTAATCGAGTCTCCGTACCCTACAACTCTATATATGAGTGGCGGTTTCAACGGATGGGCACTTGAGCAGCTTGATATGATTGCAGAGGGTAAATTCCAGAAGGAAAACGTACAGATGAATCTTGACAATGGTGCAGATGACCCTAAGGGACATGGTATCAAATTCATGGAAAACGCAGACTGGAGCGGTCAGTGGGGACCTAAAGAAGATTGGGAACATACCGAATATCGTGGTTGGGAACTTGCTTCCTACCCGGATGCTCCTCAGTTCTACCCACTGCTTGCAGGTTTCCAGTCAGGAGTTTACACCATCCTTGTCGACTTCACGACAATGACCCTTACCCTGACTCCGGCAGGTGGCAATCCGACTCCTGAACCAGAACCTGAGGTGACTTATGCATACCTTTACGGTGCGGCATTTGCAGATTACACTGACTGGGTAGACTGGATTCCGGTTCCAAGCATTGCAGAGAATGTCTATGAAGCAACCATCAACCTCAATGTGGGAGACGCATCATATGCAAGAGGCTTCAAGATCTACAAAGCAAAAGAAGATTGGGCCAACGAGTACTGCATGTTCACAGACTCCAACAAGGACGACATAAAGTTCGGACATAAGAACGACACAGGTGACAATCAGATCATTCCGTTTAATGTCGGCTACACTGAAAGCGGCAATTATGTTGTGCGTATCGATTTCAACACAATGAAGATCACATTCACAAAAGCGAACTGAAAGCGGTAAGACAGTAAAATATTATTCTATATGGGGCTGGTTGATAACCAGCCTTCATGTTTTCTTGACCTGTACCGTAATCCTGCACTTGGCATTGCCGGTGCGGGATTTCCGGAAAAATAGCGATATTTGCAGCCTGAAAACTGGACATCATGGTAACTAAGAGCTCTATAACCGGACATGCAGCGGCATTCATCGCTTACGCCATATTCGGAATCAATATAATCGTATGCAAAGACCTCACGAGCGGACATCTGATTCCGCCTCTGGGAATATTCACATTAAGGTCGCTGATTGCCGGTGCCCTGTTCTGGATCGTATCTGCCTCCCTGCCTGAAGAAAAGGTGGAGAAGAAGGACTATATCAGGATCTTTGCCGCATCAATGCTTGGCTTCCTGACGTGTCAGGTGACATTTCTGGTCGGCATCCCATACATCACCCCGATGGACTGCTCGATCCTTACGGCAATGTCTCCTATATACACGATGGGAATTGCAGCAATCGTCATAAAGGAGCCGATAACATGGAAGAAAGCAGGAGGGGTCGCGATAAGCTTTGCCGGCATTATCTATCTCATAATCAGCAGAGTAGCAACCTCTGGAGGGGTACCGGAAAGCACTCCTTTCGGAATATTCATGATCATCCTCAACAGCCTGAGCTTCTCGATGTATCTTGGAATATTCAAGCCTCTGATCTCCAAGTACTCTGCAGTTACATTCATGAAATGGATATTCCTCTTTTCAGCATGCGTGTCAACTCCCCTGTCCCTGAAAGGTCTTATCAATGTCGAATGGGCAGCCATTCCTCCGGTCCAGTACGCAGAACTGGCATATCTGATCATCTGTGCCACCTTCATCACATACTTCCTCATCCCGGTATCACAGAAAAGGATAAGGCCGACTTTGGTCAGCATGTACAGCTATGTACAGCCGATCATTGCGATAGTGATCAGCATCGCCATAGGGACGGATGTACTCACATGGCAGAAAGTCCTGGCCGCAGCCATGGTATTCGGAGGAGTGATCATCGTCAGCCGCAGCAGGAGAGCTACAACGATAAAGGAGTCTTGATATAATCCGGATAATTCAGTCCGTCAGTAATTACATCATCACAAGTGTATACATTACCATACGGATCCTCCGCCTCAACCATTATCTTAGCGGATGGATTCATTGCAGACCATTTCCACATATGGTAATTAGAAGTCTGGTAACCTGAGCCTCCTGTACCTCTCTTACAGCATCCGACATGATAGCCTATCGCCCACCAGTCCTGGCTTGACACAGAAGGGATAGAATGGGTCTGACCTTCGGTTCCAGGAACAAGCGTATGCTTGTGATGAGGAATCTGATCAGCCTGTCCGACATACACTCCGTCCTCATACACCTTGACGTTCCACTTTGCATCACCATTGAATACATTTATAAGATATTCATGCTCTTTATGGGACGACTGGAAATACGCATACTTACCTCCGGTACGAAGATTGCCCTTATATATTCTCATCTGATAATCTCTCGTATTCATACCTTCATTCACACCGATGAAGTACGCATCTACAATATCTCTGTCATTGAAATAGTGTATGGTATACCCATTCGGGCATCCGTCTCCTTCGATACGGCTCCACCACCACTGTCCGCAGACTGCCGCATGGATCTGTTCATAAAGCCTGTCACCGTCATAGACCGTACGCTGATAATGCGTGTGGCCACTGAATACGACCGCATCTGCAAAGGAATCCAGAAGTTCCTTCACCTTTGACATATTCGGTCCGTTGCTTGTTGACACTGGTATATGTACACACAGAACCACCTTCATGCTCTTTGACGTCTTGCCCAGATCCTGCACAAGCCACTGGTATTCCGCATCAGTGAATCCTCCGGAATAGTTACCGGCATCCCATGTAGATGTAGAGTTGAAATGTACATCCTTCATACACACAAAATGAACATCACCTCTTTCGAATGAGAAATTGACAGGTCCGAAGACTTCCTCATAGGATCTTTGAGAGAGGAGGTTGATGGAACTGCTTTCTTCCGATGTGCTTACTGAAGCGTCTGGCTTGAAATACGTGAAGTCATGGTTACCCATAACATTGAATATCGGCATATTGACCCTTGAGAAATGGTCTCTGATAATTTCCATTGAAGGAGTCGAATCACGATTGCCCTCGGAATATGTGATGTCACCCAGAGATATTCCATAACAAGGCAAGGTCTGTCTGGCTATTTCCGCATTGAGAGCAGGTACTGTCTCTGAGGCATATCTGTCTGTATCTGCATATTTCTGCGAACCTCTCGCCTGGTAATGAGTCTGAGGGTCAGCCATGGCAAAAATGGCAAATTCCTTTTCGACCGGCTGGCGTATGAGGTTGAAATCATAAATATATTTTCCTTCTTCGTACTTCTTGAAAAATTCAGGACAGCCGTCTGCAGAGACAGTAACACGGGCATCTGACGGATAAGTTATGTAAATATACCTCACATCCTTACCCGCTGCCTCAAAAGCATACATGCCGTTTTGATCGGTCTGTACCACAGTAAATCCATCACTGACTTTCACTCCAACTGCAGGCTGACCATCATCATAGACCACTTTTCCCTGAGCACTGTATTTTCCGAAGAGCGGAAGATCCTCCAGCTCTGTAAGCGTACCTGACCCGTAATCATCACCTGGCTTCAAGGTTGTCTTATAGCCTCCGGAGTAGGCTATCTTGAATTCAGTGACACTATCTGGTGCAAGCTGACCGTTCTTGAGATCCAGGTTCACCACCATAAATCTGAATGAACTGTCATAGAGTGTAAGCCTTAGACCTTTTGAATAAGATATTGCAGGAATTGGAATATAAATATCTATAGCATTATCCTGATCCAGCTCCAAGGAAGCATTGAAAACCACCGTCGTACTGTCTGCAGTGCTCCTGACAGGAGACATGGAACCATCCTTGGCAAGACTGAAGACACCATTGACTGATTCCCCGCCCACTGCACTTACGTTGGCATGGATAAGAGCCTCATCGCCTTTTAGGGAAAACTTAAGGACCGACATTACATCCTTAAGCTCGACGGAAGGTACCTGACCTTCATTCAGTTCAACTATGCCATGCAAATGTATTGCCGCCGGATCATAACCTCCGCCGACAGAGGTCTGTTCAGCCGGAACGGTAAGGGTACCTGGATTCGCTACAGCAGGGAAACGGACAACAGCCCCATCGCTCAAAGCCTTCTTGAAAGAGAAATCTGCCGTACGGGAATCTCCGGTCACTCCGGACAAAGGCGATGACATATTGTTGACTCCTGCCGAAATGACATCACGATTCTTCCATGACATTCCTGACGGAAGTGTGACCTTGAGGTCATATACCTCCTGTGGATTAATATTATTCTCTTCCTTATCACAAGATATGATAAAGAAAGCCGATAATGCTAATGTTGACAGTATTCTTTTCATGGCAATAAATTATTAAATCCGGACAATTATCTGACTCTGGCGACCATATCCTTAGGTTCGGCAGAGACATTCATGTCCTGCATATGGTCAGGACTGTATTTTCCACGAGGGATATCCCTTAAGATGAAATAGTTCTCTCCTGAATCCACAGACATATCCAGAAACAGGTCGCAACTCCTGTCAAAAAGGATTTCAGCTGTATGGGCCGACTTGATGACATAGGACCCTCAAAAAAGTTCTCTGGTAATCGTGGATACCACGCCGCATGACGATAGAGCGATGCTGAAAAACAAGATATACAGTATTTTTCTCATAGGTCAATCATTTACATAGTTTCTTCATCAAAGGAGCTATGAATCTGACGGATTCCGGATATAGAAGCATATTCAACGCCGGAATGGATGGAATGTGTTCCGACACCACAACCTGTCAGGCATATAACCGCAAAAAACAAGACGTGTAATCTTTTTCATAATCGGTTTCAATTAAATATGTATTTCACAAATATAACAATAATATACGATTTCTCTGTACCGCATGCCGGAATTCTTCCTATCTTTGTAGCCGGATTACGGATAAGGGAATCCGGTGAAAGACCGGAACTGTGCCCGCAGCGGTAATTCCTGAAACACCTCCGCAAAATGCCATTGCAGCATAGGGCTGTGAGAAGGTGCGGACAAGTGGGGAAAAGTCCGAAGACCTGCCGTGGTCAAGTCAAACCAATGAAGTCCGGGGGCAGACTTCCGTTAAGGCGTCATATATGTCATTCAATCTGTTTTTAACGGCAGGTTTGCTCATTGCAAGCCTTGCAGACTCTCTGGATGCAGTCGTCATCTCAGCTGAAAAGGGAGTCACAGTTTCACAACAGGACACAGTCCTGTCTGAAAATTCAATTTCACTTTCTGAAGCTCTTCTCAGAAACACATCTCTGCAAGTCAGCGACAACGGAGGTCCCGGAGGACTGAAGACCGTCAGTCTCAGAGGCTTGGGCAGTGCCCATACCGCGATTTACATAGACGGAATTAGGGCCGGAAATGTACAGTCCGGGCAGAACGACCTGGGGATGTTCGACATTTCATCCTCCTGCATTGTGGTGGATTACGCACAGAACAGCATAAGCATCAACACTGCAAGACCACACTTTGACAGACTCCCTGTCACAGGGAACTTCAACATCAGCGGAGGTTCGTTCGGCACATGGCTGCCCACTGCAAGACTGGACTTCAGACTATCAGAAAATGTTTCGCTTTCCGCCAACGCATCCGGAGTATTCAGCAAGGGCGATTTTCCTTACGGAGCCGGACTGAAAAGAACAAATAACGATCTGAATCAGATCCGCTCCGGCCTCGACCTTTTCGGATTGATGAATCTTGGAGACTACCATGTAAAAGCCTGTTTCAATGGATCCAGACGCGGAACTCCCGGATCTACGGCATGGCCGTCCGATGACAGGCAGGAGGACAGGAATGTCTTCGTCCAAGGATCGGTCAAGATGAGATTTTCAGACCTTTACACACTGAGAACCAGTGCCAAAGGTTCTGTCGACAACATCTTCTACACCAGCTCATGGGGAGACAGCAGATACAGGCAGACTGAAGTCCAGCTCAACACAGTCCACGACTTCAAGATCAAGGACTGGTGGAGACTGTCGCTCGCTGCAGACACTCACTGGGACGGACTTAACTCCACATATTATGAAATGAACCGAGTCTCTATCCTTACAGCTCTGGCCTCCGCTTTCAAGGTCAGAAGATTCGCAGCAGATCTGGCCTTGGAATACAATCTTGCACTCGACAAGGGATATCAGCACAAAGACGCACTCTCCCCATCCATGAACCTGAGGTTCAACATCATGGAAGGTTTCGAGATATCAGCTCTCGGACGGAGGATGTACCGTATACCGACATTCAACGAACTCTATTATACGGGATACGGCAATCCGGAGCTGAACCCGGAAGATGCATGGACATCAGGCATAGGAGCCTCATTCCAACGCAAGATATCGAAACGATGGAGGATAAATGCAGATCTGAACGGTTTCTACACATACCTCAGGAACAAGATCACATCTGTACCGACAGAAGCGGATCCGAACATCTGGATGCCGGTGAACATCGGACGTGTCAGGTCCACCGGATTTGATTCCAAAGCCGCTGTCGGATACCGGCATAAAGACTTCAGGGCAGGCCTCACTGCAGCATACTCATTCCTTTCATCTGTAGACTGTACGGAGGGAAGCAGCACTTTCGGTCAGCAGGTTCCGTTCACCACAAGGCACAGCGTTTCCTTAGCCGGAGACCTTATATGGAAAGGATGGGGACTGAACGCTATCTTCAATTCAAGAAGTGGATACACCGGATCATCCGGTCCTCTTCCCGACTGGAGCACGCTCGACCTGACGATAAGCAAGGAAATAAATACAGACATATACGGCAGTCTGAAACTGAAATTCCAGATAAGGAACATTACAGACTGCCGATACGAACTTGTCAGCGGCTATCCGATGCCAGGCCGCAGCATTATGGGTGGCATTGAATATAAATTCTAGAATATGTTGTTGAGCCTTCTATATGTACTCATATCCGGAATTGCCCTGCCGGTAGGGGGCATCCAGATGCAATATCTATGGAGAAACCAGTTGGGAGATGTCTATAGCCTGGGACTAGGAAGTGCCGCATGTCTGGGAGCAGCGGCAGCCACCATGTCTGGTCTTTGTTCCTTGACAATCGGAAGTTTTATCTGTACCCTGATCTGTACAATAATCTGCTTCTTCGTAACCTTGAGGGTAAGCACACAGAACCTCATCACCTTCGGAATCCTGTTCGGGACATTCATCGGGTCATTGGGTACGATAGTCGTGACAAATGCTCCAAACGGGGAACTGCTGAAGCAGTATTACCTTTGGGGAGCCGCCAATTTCAATCTTGAAGGTGTCACCACTGGTGACATATGCTTTTCTCTTGCCCTCTTCATTGCAGGGATCAGTGTCGCATTACTTGCTTCCAGGCAGTTGACAAGGCATTTCAAAGGAGAAACGGAACTGTCAAGACTTCACAAGGCATTGCTGCTGCTTGCCATAATGTGTCTTGTAACCAGTTCCGTCTCCATCTGCGGACCGATAGGTTTCGTATCACTTGGGGTACCGAATCTGAGCCGCACAATCTGCAAAAGTTCTGATATCCGCAAGCACTATCTGATTTCAAGTGCCATGGGAGTCGGTCTTCTCCTTACGACCTATCTTGTGGTCACTTACGTAAATTTCGGGATATATCTCCCGATCAGTGCAACAATGGCTATCATCGCCCTCCCGCTGATGCTGATTCTGTTTCTGCGTTAATCGTCTTCCCATGCATCTATGTTACGGCTCTGATCCACCCAGATCAGCTTGGATGTGTCATAGCCACGTCTCTCAGCCTCGGCAAGCACCGCCTTTAAAAGGTCAGGATCAGCTACAGGCGTACGTGAAAGAATCCACAGATAGTTGTCGGACTTGCTTCCTACAAGTGAAATTGTGTAGTCCTGATCGACCATCATCACATTGTATTCAGAATAGAAGAAGAGAAAGAATGAGACTTTAAGGGCCCCTGGATTGCCTGATGGATCGAGGTATTTAGCCTTTCCTTCAGCAACTTCGAACTTGCCGTTTTTCCAACCGGTGTTCAGGACGAAGACCTTTCCGTCATCCTGAAGGATGTACTGGGCCATGGTATTGTCCATACCCTTTTCAAAACTGTGATTGTAGCGTGCCACTTCATACCACTCGCCAAGATATCTTGACAGATCGAATCTGTCGACAGTGGAGTTGTCGAAATCCTTGCTGCACGCTGTTACAGGCAGGATGCTGGCGATTGCAATCGCATAAATCAGACTTTTCATAACACTAAAGAACTTTAAAGAATTAAACACAAACGGCCACAATCCAAAAACCGTTCCCGTCCTTAAGTGCTGAAAAGGGATTATTATCTATTCATGGGACATTCTTGAAACAAGATCTTCACGATATGCCTTATATGAGTCATAAAGCTGTATCGTCCTTTCCTCTCCGACTGTTCTTGACATGATTTCCGGAGCATTGAAGACACCAGGGAACTGATAGCAGAGAATCTTTTCAAAATTGTCAAGAAGGGTCAAGTCTGCCACGATTTCATCTATCGGGCGAGGATACAATGACATGTCGGGATTAAAGAGAAATGCTTCAAGATCGAACCAGAGATGAGAGCCTGCCTCATCACAGAATTTCTGAAGCATCTGAGCAGCCTCATAGCCAGTCAGGTCCCCCTGAGGCATTCTTGCAAAGCCGAATGGACAGAGTATGTCCAGATGTTCAAGAAGACGGGGATATGTATCCGCACCATAAGGGACTCCCATGCTGTTGGTTGCCAGCATCACAGGCTTTCCTGGTGCCATCGTATTGGTAAACTGCCTGAACTCGCGGAAGAAATCAACTATTTCGTCTTTCCTTTTCTGCTTTCCTTCCGGGGTAGGCTCAGACATGTACAGGCTGCCGGCACATTCCTCGGAAACATAGAATCCATAGAATGAGTCATGGCTTCCATATCTGCTCCAGAGCTCCTCTGCAACGGCTTTATGCCATCTAAGCGACTCCTCAGTGAAGTCGAACCAGGCAAACATGCCGACTCCGACCAGCACATCCATTCCGAGAAGGTCCGCCTCCGACATTATAGCCTCAAGAGGATCTTCATAGGCCACATCCATTCTTCCCGGATAAAGGTCAGACGGATAGAAAGCCTTGCCGGAATAGCTCTCCATCGTCAAGGAGTGCTTTCCTACATATTCCTCATTACGGAACATTTCCTGAATCACTATGGTATTCATCCCCACCGAATTCATGGCACGCACCATCTCTTTCCAGTTCTCCGCTGTCATTTCCTTGATGTCGCTGTTCCAGTGAAGTCCCTCGATTTCACTCCAATGATATATGCCTATCCAGGCTCCTTCTACCAGTTCCGTAGACCTGATTTCTGATGGCATGACTTCAAAACCTTCTTCTACAATTGTCTTTTTCCTACCTTCCTTCACCACGGTTACAATCTTCCTATCCCCCGTCATTCCGGAGGTAGGGACCTTGAACCCGGCATAGTCTGCCGATGACGGCTCCAATGTAAGCCTGCCTTCATGCAGAAGGGTACCGTCCATAACATCATCAAGGTAGACGGAAATCTCATAATCCCTGCTTTCATCGGAATCATTCACAACACCTACCCTCACATCCAGATCGACCTTATCCGTCACAAGTCCCGGCGGCACAATGGTAAGATAGACCTGATCGGTAGCACTGACACATGAAACTGCTGCTGCAAGAAGCGTAAGGAAGGCCCACGTGAGGCAGAATGACTTTTTCATTTATTGAATGCCTTTATAATTCTACAATGTCCAAGACTCCGTCACGCGTCATGGATATACGGAAATGATGATACTTCGTATTTCCGTCATGCTGGACCTGAAAGACAATATTGACATAATACAGTTTCTGCACTTTCAGGGACAGGAGATTGCCATCCGTATCCACCGAGTCGATAGGGACGACCGGATTATCCATCTTATGCGTAAATCGGTTGAGATGCAATCTCATGATTTCATTGATTCCACGCATAGGATAGTCTGCATTTGCCGCAAGAGCCACATCATCGATCGTAACATGCTTGCGGTAGAGAAGAACCTTTTCTTCAAAGATTCTTGATTCATCCTCAACTGAAGAAGCCGCTTCACGCATAGCTTTCACCTCGGGAGGTGTCTTTGTCTCTGAAATGAAGTCGAAACCTTCCTTTATCTCACCGATACGATGCTTTCCGATGGTGATGCTGGCCTTCTTATCATAATATTTATTGCCTAACTTATGGGCAAAATAGTATCTCAAAAGATCCTTGATACGGTCTTTAAGCATGTAGCTCACAACCAGGACTATGAAAAGCGGCCATGTGATGTTGCCGTAACGTACCTGAGTATGCCACGCAACAGCTGTCGCAAATATCATGGCGATTCCGGCAGCAATGCTATAGTAGATCTGTTCGATGGCCACACCGTCCTTCTTCTTGTCAAGACGTATGTAAAGTTCACTTTCAATGAACTTCTTCAGCATTCCACGATGGAAGACCAGCTGACGGTCATGTTCAGGTTCGTTCCTGATAACTCCGTATTCCATCGACATCTTATACGCCCTTTCATCCTGGATCAGTTCCATGAAGTCACTGCGGATCTTGCCGCATACCTCCGGGTTGAGGGAAGTATCGATATGGCGGATGAGCCTTATGGTACGCAGCTCCACTACATGGCTCATGAACTCGTCGCAGAGACGGAAATAACTGCGGGTCTTATCAGAAACCGTAGGTACATCTATTATCCTGTATAGTTCACGGAACTTCTTCAGGACAAGCCTTGCCCCTCCCACGAAATCCTCAACCAGATAACCGGCGGATTCAAGAGAGCGTGCTGCATGGATATGTGCTGCCTGATCGCGGAGCGAACTCTTGAATATGGCGGCAAACATCTTCAGATGATACTCATAGGCATCAAGCTGTTCCTGTGTCGGATTATACACGACCTCTTCAAGGGCATGCTTCAAAGAAACCAGAGGCAAAGAACTTTCAAGTCCGATCTCGCGAAGCAGATAAACTGGGGTTATCAGGCGTACATTTGACTTTATATCGCGGTAGAACTGCTTCTTTCCGTAGTTTTCCGGATTGATATCCAGGCTGTTGGGAACGAACATCCAGGCGTTGACCGAGAAGTCATCGCGTTTTCCGTCTTCTGTGCAGTTGAATCCGAATTTGAACTCTACTGAAAAATTGTCGTGTTTCTTTGCCTGTATCGATATCATAATATTTTTAAGTAATATTCCCGGATAGGGGCCGGCCCGGGTAGGGCCGAAGTCCCCCTAAAAGGGGGTGCAGGGGGTTAAGAACCTTCATGCTCCTGGGCTAAAATAGCCTGTGCGGTGGTTATCAAGCCCCGTAGGGGCCGGCCCGGGTAGGGCCGAAGTCCCCCTGAAGGGGGTGCAGGGGGTTAAGAAGCTTCATGCTCCTGGGCTAAAATAGCCCAGGAGTATATCCAAGCCAATGCAGCACAGTCTCACCCCAAACAAGAATCATCACCCAGGAGATGAGCATCATGGTGATTCCGAACTTGAAGGTATCGCTCCAGCTGTAATGGTTTGTAGTATATAGCAGTGCAGCCGGCTTGCTGTTGAACGGCAGCACGTAGACATGTTCAATCAAAAGTGACACAGGGAACGAGAGACTGAGCGGCGGAAGGCCGAACTGCTGCTCGACACCTATGGCTATCGGAACGAATACCAAGGCCCTCATATTCTTTGACTGGAAGATAAGAGCACTGAAAAGCATAAGTCCGGTAAGGAGGATATAAAGAACTATAAACGGCGTATCCGCTGTGATTCCCAAAGCATCCATTCCTGCACCCACCATCACTGCAGGCAGGTCTGTTGCATTGAGGCCGGATCCGATGACATAAGCACCGGCCGAGAAAATCATCAGATGCCATGGAATATCCACATCATTCCACTTGACGACTCCTATTCCAGGCATCAGTGCTATGATGGCTCCTATGAGCACGACCACCTCGGCAGAAACGCCATGCCAGCTTTCTGTAACCCACATCACGAGCACTCCGACAAATATGGCAACAGACTTGAACTCTTCTTTTGTCATCTTGCCCATTGCACTAAGTTCCTGACGAAGGCGTTCCATACCACCCTCGATCTGAGGCTTTCTTTCTTCCGGTTTGAGAGGGAATATCACCTTGACCCCGATGAACCATCCTATGATCAGAAGGAGCATCGCAAGCGGGAAGGCGGCTGCCAGCCAGTCGGAATAAATCATTGTCACTGAGCTGTATGCACCTGTAAGCAGTGATATTGCAAGAAGGTTGGCACCTGAGCCGGTCATGAAGGCACTGGCACCTATATTGATCTGGAACAAGTTCTGGAGCACGAGGTTGCGTCCGAAATTGTTGCGGTTGCCCTGGCTAGCTCCAAAGATGGCTGCCACTACCATAAATATAGGCAGAAGGATGGTGGCCTTCACTGTGGTAGCGGAAATGAACATCGACAGGACGACATTGATGACAAGGAAGCTGAAGAAAATTCCGGAAGCACTCTTACCGAATTTGAGCACGAACCATAGGGCGAATCTCTTGGCCACCTTTGTCTTTACGAGCATGCTTGCAAGAACGAAGGAAAGGATGTTCAGCCACATCACAGGATGTCCGAGCTGGGCAAAGGCATCCTTCTGTGTGGTCACGCCGCATAGGATCACGGCCATAATCACCATAAGTGAAGTCAGATAGCTCTGCACAGCCTCAGTGATCCAAAGGACTATGGATGCACAGAAGATGGCAAGCATGGCATAGCATGCCCTGATGAATGCGGCCTCTCCTATTACATTGAGCCTTGCCTGAGCCTTGCTTGACAGACCGGAGAAATCCAGATTGTCAAACAACGGGATGTCTATCACCCAATATATAAGGATGAATACAAGGGCGGCGATCGGTCCTCCCAGACGTGCCATCCACTTCTCGAAGCCGGATTTCTCCATCTTCGGAAGTTTCTCCACCTTATAATTATTCATATCCAGCGGGTCAAAGACCTGCTCCTGTTCCAGTTCAGTGTTCTTGTCAGTCATGGTTTTGTTTGTTTAAAGATCCCCGGTCAAGCCGGGGATGACGTGACGTCATTGCCGGCCTGATCGGCAATCTCAAAATTATTTTGCCCAATTCTTATATGGGTTCTTCATAAGCATAGAGTTGTAGTACTTCACATCTCCGGTAACCTCCTCTCCGAGCCACTCTGGCTTAGCAAAAGCCTCGTCCTCAGAAGAAAGCTCGACTTCAGCCACTGTAAGACCTTCGTTGTCACCGTAGAATTCGTCCACCTCGTAAGTATGCTCGCCAGCCTCCACAAGATAGCGTGTCTTGTCGATCACTCCTGGCTCACATATCTTGAGGAGTTCCTGCACTTCTGCTACAGGAATCTCCTTCTCCCACTCGAAACGGCTTGCACCGCTCTCAGAGCCGATACCCTTGATGGTGATGAATCCCTTCTCACCCTTTACACGCACACGTACTGTGCGCTCAGGAACTGAGCTGAGATAACCCTGAGTGATACGGGTCGCCTTCTTTGCAAACGGCTTGAAGTCGCCTGCAACCAAGAATTTTCTTTCGATTTCCTGTGCCATGATTACTCGTTTGCAAGTGGTTTGTCGGACATTCCGATGACACGCTTGATAGCCTGAAGATAATTGATATTCTCAACACCCTCGAGACCACAGTCCGCGATTGTCTTCTTGATGTCCTCGATTTCAGTAGACTCAGAGTTGATGGTAACCACCTTCGCTCCATTGATAAGAACGTTTCCAACCTCGCAGATGGTGTCGTTTACCATATAGCCGAAACGCTGCTTGTGCACGCGTACAGCCGCAAGATCAGGATTGGTCTTAACCATAGCGATGAACTCGTCGTAGGTGTACTCATCCTTGTCAAGTGCCGGCATCTCAACCATGAATGCAGGGAAAACCTCGTTCTCAAGCACTGCACGAGAGATAGGGAACTCGCCCTTCATGAGAGGATTCCACTGCTCGAGGCCGTCAACAGTCTGGACATAAGTCTTGATGTCCATCTTTCCATTGCGGATCTTGGTGTTGTTGATATCGTTCTTGCGTGAAATGATGTAGATTTCGTCGCTTTCACGCTCCCATACCTTTTCAGGTACAGGAACGGAAAGACGAGCCATTCTCTTGTGTGCCTCACAGAAGCACTGTCCGAAAGAGCGGAACTCGAAACGTGGCTTCGAGATCTCGCCAATCTTCAATTCTGCCATAGTATATTGACTATCTTAGCTTTAATTATTTCTTAGGCTCCTGCTCGATTACAGCAACCTTTGCACCATTAGCAGCCTTCTTGGTTGGAGCAGCATATACGAACTCACCTGTTCCGTCTGGTACGCGTGAGAAAGAGCACTCCTCATTCTCTGGATATCCCTTAACCTGATTCCAGCCAGCACCCTCAGTTCCGCGAACGAATGAATCGAGAAGCTTATCCTTAGCATCATAAAGTTCGAGCTTCACATTCTTCTTTGGTGAAAGACCACCCTTGAACACATGCTCTTCAGTCTCATAAACATAGTCATTGTCACGAACGCCATCTTCGTTCTCATCGCAAAGATCTGAACTCTCGATAACAACATAACCCTTAGCAGCTATCTTGATGTTAGCAGTACCAGTCCATGTTGTGCTCTTTCCATCTGGCTTCTCTGAGTCATATTTCACAACATATACTCCCTCAAGAGAAATTTCCCTGTCAGTAGTGTTGTAGAACTCGATGAACTTGTTCTGTCCATCAACTTCGTTAAGAACTACGCCTGTAGCATCATTGACATCACCGCTACCTTCGATGTTGTGGTCTGCTTTGTTACATGCAACAAGTGCAAATGCAGCAGCTGCTGCGAATACAAGAATCTTTTTCATAATTGTTTTGAATTTAAATAGTTAATATAAATATTGGATGTTGTTTTTTATTATCATATCCCTCGACTAAGCTCGGGATGACAGGGACATTAGAATGCAACCTGGAAACGACATGCTATCATATGATAATCGATACCGTTTCCTGAGCCACCATTCATGATATCTCCAGGATAGAGGGAAGGATTACCTGCTTTGTCATAACCGGTAAAGTACGCACCCTTGTCTTTACCCTTATGATCTCCCTTTCCATTTGCAAAGATATCATTGTCATTATACTGATAGTTTATGACAAACTTGATATTTTCAGTCACATGGAAATTCAAGCCAAGAGAGTAAGCATAGGCCGAACCACCCATATAATGATTAGAGATATTGAGGTCGCAGTATTCTATACGTGCACAAAGCTCGATATCACCCCACTCCTTTCCACGCTTTACACGGGTATACTTCGCTCCACCTGCATCATAGTTCTGGCTTCCTCCGAAAAGAAGATATCCTGCCTGAGCATACCATCCCCAAGCTGGATCAAGTTCTCCAAAGCTACTCTTTACCGGATCCAGAAATGCCTGACGAGCAATATATGCAGCCTCATAGCGGAGACCCTTCCAATGGCCGGCAATCTCAAATGTGTATGCAAGTTCGTGATCGAGCCCCTCGATTGCATCTGTATCAAGGAATTTCTTACGGTTGATTCCTGTGGTGTTACGAGTGCTGTATCTCACGACGTTATAACCTTCACCCGTAGAAAGCTTAGGATTTCTGTAAGAAACAGCTGCACCGATGTGAAGTGAAGCATTCTTTGCCTTGTGAAGCGGACGATATACGAGCTTACCAGTATATGACAATCCTTCATTCAAGCCCAAGTCCTTATTTCCTGTCTCAAATGAATTATGTGCCTCTGTACCTTCAAGTTCAGGTCCGAAAACACCTGCAGAAGCCCAAAGATAAGGAAGGTCATACCTCACATTGATACCCATGTGACGTGATGGAGCAAGATATGTAGCCATAGGACGCTCCATGAACTGAAGGTAACGTGAAGTGGTGTTTCTCTGAATAGAGAAATTCTCCTTGAAGTTACCGATCTTAAGCTGGAAGTGATCCAGACCGTTATACTCAACAAACGCATCCTTGATTTCAGGAGTACCGCTGGTCCAGTCAGTGTCAAGCTCACCGTACCAATTCTCATCGAGCTGAGCCTTAACGGCGAAACGTGTACGACGCATAGCCATACCATTACCGATCTGAGTAAGGTTCTTGTCATAGCCGAAGAAAACAGCAGCGTCACCCTGAACACGTACGTCGAACCACATCTTGTAGTTCTGAGCCTTGTTCTGGAACACAAGGATACCGTCCTGAACTGTTGCGTCAATAGGATAGGAATTAACCTTCTGTCCGTACTGGTTCACATCAGTCTCCTGAGCTGTAGCAGCGATTGACATCGAAAGTGCCAAAGCTGAAAGTAGAAATAACTTTTTCATTTCCAAAAGGTTTAAAGTTAATGTTTAGTTGTTGTTTATATTGATTTAATGAAATTCACAAGGTTGTCTCCCTTAGAAAGCCCCAGCTTCTGCCTCAGACGGTAACGGCTTATCTCCACACTCTTAGGGGTTATATTCATCAGGGTCGCAATATATTTTGAAGAGAATCCGAGTCTGAGCAATGTGGCAAGACGCCTTTCCTGCTGTGTGAGTCCCGGGTGATTCTCAGCAAGTTTTGCATTGAAATCTTCATGTATAGACTCTGCCTGAGCGTAAAAATACTGAGAATCGACATCACGGTCATATGAGAGCCTCTGCTTCAGGGACGACCCCAGCTCGGCAATCAGACTATCCCTTTCCTTCTCGTCCGAAGTCTTGGCCAGTTGCCTGACCATGGCATCAAGCGATTCCAGATATTCTTTCTGCTCCACCATGCTCAAGGCAACATTCATTACTTCCTGCCTTTTCATTTCCACCGCATTGTGCAGAGCCTGATTCTCTGAAATGATGACCTTGAGTTCCATATCGTTGAGTGCCCTGCTGTTTTCATATATCTGTTGCTGCTGGGCATAGACTATACGCTCCGTGGCCTCACGCTGACGCTTCTGAGTCCTGACATAAGCAGAAAACAGGATGAATGCCAGTACTATGATGGCTGAAGACATGACTGCAAAACCTATCATATTCCCGTCATCTGCAATTCCGGACATATACAGAAGCATATATGAAAGAAAGAAAGAGCAGACCGGAGTCAGAATCAGTGCTGCAAGCTCACGGGCATAGTACTCTTGTTCAACCAGATATGATTTCTGAGCCAGAGCTGCACCGGCTATGGCCGCCGTTACGACCGGACCGACGGCAACCGGAACCGGTACAATCAAGAAAACGACAGCCGCAGAAAGGCCGACAGACAGCATCGTATATACAGAGAAATCGGAATAATGACCGTTATCCTCAGCTGACTCCCACGAAAATGCATATAGCAGAACCATTACAACAAGTGTTACCACGAAGATGGCGGCCAGATCGATTCCGGAAGAAGAAATCATATCCGACGCTCCTGCAACAAAACCTCCCCAATTGACACCGACCGCAATTGAAGTCAGTAGAATCGTAAGGACTGTGGCCAACCTCATATAATAAGACAACCGTATCAGATGAATTCCGCTTGAAGCCAATGTATGCTTGAAAAACCTATAAATCAGATATGAAATCACAAATGCCGCACACAACGAAACTGAAACGGGAATGATATAATTCCATACAGGAGACAGTTCATGTCCGGAATTCAGGAGGAATGCAGCATAGGAACCAAGCACCGCATAGACGACGGAACCTTTCAATGAGAAGAAGTTAAGGAAGAAGAGCACTATCAAAGATGACAACAGCAAGAGAATCACTGACTGGCAGTCTATTGATATGTACTCGACATGGAAGGTTGCGGTTTCACGTGCAAAAGCCAGGCTTCGAAGCAGAATCGCTGACAGAGCGGCAGTATATGAAATAAAAATAAATGTCTTTCTTCTTAAGGCACACGCAGGGAGATACAGTTCCATGCATGATGAATACTCCCTGGTAAAGAACCAGAGAGATGCAACTGCAAGAAAAAGTATGAGACAGAAATTGATCACAATGTTCTACGTATCGCCATTACAGCCAGCTGGTCAGCCACATTTGCAGCAGCTTTCGACAGATTCTCTATATGCAATGAAAAGTAGCGGAGGTGGAACTTCTCACTGAGCTTGAGTGCTGTCATATTATGGAATACCTTTCTCTTGATGGTCTGAGAGTATCTCACAGCCTCCTTTTCATAAAAATACGACCTTGATATCTTGTCAGGGATTGTTTCCGGAGACTTGAAATATGCCTTTGCAGCAGGAATGACCGACTCGACCGAAAGTGCCGAAAACTCTGTAAGCTTCATGAATTCCTGATTCAATTCTGCAGGTATATATGGAGTCTCGATCTCAAACTGAAAGAGACTCTCGTAAAGGATGTCGGTAATATTCCTTGTCTTCTCCAGAAGTCTCATGATATCTCCCCTGGACCTGACCAGTGCAGTCTGAGTATACAGGGCATTTTCAATCTCCCTACGCAACATTTCTGTCTCCGCTTCAAGAGAAGATACTCTCTGAAGATTCTCGTTAAAGTCATTCTTATTGGAATACAGATAGTTACGCACTCCATCCTTGAACACGAGCACAGTCTTGTCCATCAGGTCAAAATAGCGGTCAATATTCTCTATAAGTTTCTTCGTCTTCTCTCTGCCGAACATCGGAAATACATTTATATATAGCAAAGATACAATTTATCTCATTGTAGAGTGCATTTTATATACAATAACAAAAAATCGTCATTTGCATATTTTAAGATATTTAACTGATATATAATAAATTATACGTGCTGTTCGTTACACAACAAAAAGCACGTATAGAGAAAATGTAGAGGTTCAACTATTTCTTTGAGGAGTTCCGGCCAACCGGTTTACGCTTGGCGGAGCGTCGTTTCGAATCCTTTATCGCCTTACGGACCTTCTCTTTTCTTGCCGCCTTGTTAATACCTACAGTGATATTGTCAAACGTTCCGTCCTCACCCTTGAGGAAGGAAGATCCACGACCCTGCTCGTAATCGATCCTGTCATATATACGGTCTTCCAGGCCGGACTCTATAAGTTCATAATCAAGAAGTTTCTGTTCCAGATTGGTCTTCTTTACACGTATACGGACCGGATCACCGAGATTATAGACGATTCCTGTACGTCGGCCTACCAGCCTGTAATGCTCGGCATCGAACTCAAAGAAGTCACTTTTTATATCCCTGAGTGGGACCATACCTTCGATCTTTGTCGGTTCCACCTCCACGTACATACCCCATTCCGTCAGACCCGAGACATTTCCTCCGAAGACAAAGCCAACCTTGTCTTCCATGTATTCCACAAGTTTGTACTTGATGCTCGCCCTTTCGGCCTCAGCCGCAACAATTTCACGCTCTGATGCATGTCTGCACAGCTTTTCATAGGTTTCAGCCTTAGCGGACTCCCCTCCCTGAAGATAATGAGCAAGCAGGCGGTGGACCATCATGTCAGGATAACGTCTGATCGGAGACGTGAAGTGAGTGTAATATTTGAATGCCAGGCCATAATGGCCGAGATTCTCGATGTCGTATCTGGCCTTGGCCATGGTCCTGAGAGAGAGAAGCTCGATGGCATTGTACTCAGGTGTGTCTTTAGCTGCAGCAAAAAGGGAATTGAGTTCTTTGGAAATCTCTTTTCCATTGTTTGTAGGTCCAAGCCTATAGCCGAAGTTGCCTATGAAATTACGCAGATTCTCGAGTTTTTCCTGATTCGGTTCGTCATGAACTCGATATACAAAAGTCCTGGCCGCCTTGCGTGCCTTGGAGGGCTTTTCCTCCATGCCCTTGCAGCCTGTAGCCACGAATTCAGCAACAGCCCTGTTAGCAAGAAGCATGAATTCCTCAATCAGCCAGTTGGCTTCCTTGGACACTTTCTGATAGACATCGACCGGTTTTCCCTTCTCATCGACAACTACCTTCATTTCCGGACGTTCAAAGCTGATGGCACCTGCTGCAAATCTCTTCTTGCGAAGCTTGGAAGCAAGTTTATGGAGGACAAGTACAGCCTGCCTGATCTTAACCGGCACATCTTCTGGAATCTTTTCCTCCTCAGATTCTATAATTGCCTGAGCCTGATCATAATTGAATCTGAAATCCGAATATATTACAGTCTTTCCGAACCATCTGTTCTGAATCTTGCCGAGAGGGGTAAGTTCAAACACCGCGGAAAAAGTCAGTTTTTCCTCATTAGGACGAAGAGAGCATAGCTTGTTACACAGTTTCTCCGGCAACATAGGCACGGTGCGGTCTACAAGATAGACGGAAGTACCTCTTCGAAGAGCCTCTTCATCAACCTCTGAACCTGGTCTGACATAATGAGTTACATCAGCGATATGAACTCCGACTTCATAATTTCCGTTTTCAAGTTCCCGGAAAGACAAGGCATCGTCAAAATCCTTTGCATCGGCAGGATCGATAGTGAAGGTCAGTACGTCACGGAAATCCTTCCTTCCTTCAAGATCCTTAGGAGTGATTTCCTCTGAAATGGAATCCGCCGCATCCTCGACCTGTGATTCGAAACGATAAGGCAGAGCATATTCGGCCAGGATGGCATGCATCTCCGTATCGTTCTCGCCCGGCTCTCCGAGCACATCCACTATATGTCCGGTCGGAGTGGACTCGGAACGCGGCCAGTCATCGACAACGGCAGCGACCTTCATCCCGCTACGGACAGTCATATCTGTCTTATTGACAGAATAGATTCCGTCCTCAAGAGGCTTCAGCCATCCTGTCTCATCCTTAGGCTCGGCCATAGACTGTGCCTTGACATTATGTCGGCGGAATCTCACCTTATCGGGCTCAGTGAAAGGAATCGTTATATCATATGGCATAAAACGGCTCTGCATAAGCACCCATGCGTTATTCCCTACAATATGAAGGACGCCGATGAATGGCCTTGGCGAACGTTGGATGATCTCAACGACTTCACCTTCACGCCTCTGACGGTCGGTCTTTTCCCTTGTGACAGTCACTCTTACCGTGTCACCGTTCAATGCCCCTCTAGTCTTCGACGCCTTGACAAATACATCATCCTCTTCACCCTCGACAATGACAAAGGCAAAACCTTCTCTTGTCATCTGGACCTTACCTGTAACCTGAGGAAAAACCTTCTTCTCCTTCCTTCCTCTTCCTTTCATTCCTCGCGAATTCTTCTTTCTTGCCATAAAACTGATATATTATTCTTTCACAAATTTAGATAATATTATCAAAATCGAGCCAGATGTCTCACAAAAAGGAGGATTTTAGGTATCTTTGCAGGTTGTTGAACTGTAAAACAAAACTAAGAAAAACGATATGAACAGAGCATTTATCCCCCTTCTAATGTTTGCCGGTCTGGCGTTTTCTTCCTGCAAAGAAGGAACAAAGACCGTAGCTAAAGAGGATTCCTACTATGAAATCCATGAGGTCGCACTCAGCGACAGAACCTTGACCACCGGATACTCTGCAGCCATAAGCGGAGTACAGACAGTTGAAATCCGCCCTCAGGTGAGCGGTATGATTACAGACATACTTATAGAAGAGGGTGAAAGCGTGCACAAGGGACAGGTTCTTTTCATCATCGACCAGACCCCATACAAGGCAGCATATGAAATAGCTGTGGCAAACGTAAAGAGTGCAGAGGCCTCGCTGTCAACAGCCCAGCTCGTATATGAAAGCAACAAAGACCTTTATGAGCAGGATGTCATCTCGGAATTCGACCTGATGACGGCTCAGAATAACCTCACGGAAGCGGAGGCCAGACTGACCCTGTGCAAGGCGGAAGAGGTGAATGCAAGCAACAACCTGTCATACACCGAGGTCCGTTCTCCTGTAAACGGTGTCGCATCCATGATTCCATACCGCGTCGGAGCACTCGTCAGCAGCAGCATCACACAGCCTCTGGTGACAGTTTCTGATGACAGCCGCGTATATGCATATTTTTCAATGGCAGAGAACCAGATGCTTGACATGGTGCAGCAGTACGGTTCCCTCAACAACGCAATCAGGCAGATGCCTGAAGTCGAACTCATCCTCAGCAACGGCCAGACCTACGAACACAAGGGAAAGATAAACGCTATAAGCGGAACAATCAGCGAAAGCACCGGTGCAGTCAGCATCAGGGCGGTATTCAACAACCGCAATCACCTTCTCCGTAACGGAGGAAGCGGTACAATCGTGATTCCTGTGACAATGAAGAACTGCATGGCGATTCCTCAGTCCGCAACTTTCGAGCTTCAGGACAGAGTGTTCGTCTACAAGGTCGTCGACGGAAAAGCATCAGCCACAGAGATTCAGGTTGCTCCTCAGAACAACGGTACTGAATATATCGTGACCAAAGGTCTTGAAATAGGAGACATCATCGTAGCAGAGGGAGCAGGCCTCCTGAAGGAAGGTACAGTCATCAAGATTCGTGAGGAGGGAGAAGAATAATGAATGTAAAGACTTTCATAGACCGTCCGATTCTGGCAGGGGTGATCTCTGTCATAATCCTCCTTCTGGGACTGATAGGACTCAGCCAGCTTCCTGTGGAGCAGTTCCCGGAAATAGCCCCGCCTACCGTCAGCGTTTCCGCTGCATACGCCGGTGCAAATGCGGAAACTGTACAGCGAAGTGTTCTTGTTCCCCTTGAGGAAGCCATAAACGGAGTGGAAGACATGATGTATATGGTTTCTTCCGCAACGAACTCAGGCTCAGCAAGCATTCAGATATATTTCCGTCAGGGAACCGACGGAGACATGGCGATGGTAAACGTGCAGAACAGGATTGCATCAGCACAGAGCCTTCTTCCTGCAGAAGTCACACGAAGCGGTGTGACCGTACGTAAACGTCAGACAAGCCGCATCAAGACACTCGCAGTATATAGCCCGGACAATTCTTTCGACAGAAAGTTCATCGTCAACTACCTTAAAATCAATATCGAGCCAAGACTTTCACGTGTTGCCGGCGTGGGAGAAGTCGACGTCAGAGGAGGAGACTACTCCCTCCGTATATGGCTTGATCCGGGAAAGATGGCGAAGTACGGACTCATGCCTTCCGACATATCCGCAGTTCTGGCAGAACAGAACCTCGAAGCTCCGACCGGTACACTCGGCACCGAATCGGAAAACACTTTCCGCTATGTTCTCAAATACCGTGGCCGCTATGAACAGGTGACAGACTACGAGAACATGGTCATCAGGGCTGAAAGCGACGGAACTGTCCTGAGGCTGAAGGATGTGGCAAGCATCGAGCTGGGAGAGAGAAGCTATGATTATGTCGGCATGGTGAACGGCCATCCGGGCACAACCATCAGCATATCACAGACATCGGGTTCCAACGCCAACGAAATCATCAAGGAGGTCGACAAGACAGTGGAAGAAATAAGGAAGGATCTTCCGAAAGGACTTGAAATCGTGGACCTGATGAGTACTAAGGACTTCCTTGACGCATCCATAAAGAATGTGATCAAGACCCTTTTCGAGGCAATCATACTTGTGATCCTTGTAGTATTCATCTTCCTTCAGAGTCTACGCTCTACCATCATTCCTACCATCTCCATCATTGTATCCCTGGTCGGAACGTTCGCATTCCTGATGGTTGCAGGATTCAGTCTGAACATGATTACGCTTTTCGCCCTCGTGCTTGTGATCGGAACGGTGGTGGATGACTCCATTGTGGTCGTCGAAGCGGTGCAGGCTAAATTCGATTCAGGATACAAATCAGCATACAAAGCCACTGTAGACGCTATGGGTGGCATTTCCACAGCCCTGCTTGCGACCACATTCGTATTCATGGCCGTATTTATCCCTGTCAGCTTCATGGGAGGAACGACAGGTACATTCTATACCCAGTTCGGTCTCACCATGGCTGTGGCAGTCGGTATTTCGCTGATCAATTCGCTCACACTCTCCCCTGCCCTCTGTGCCCTGATCATGACCCCTCATGACGAAATAAGGCCAGGAGAGAAAGCCAGCTTCTCATCCCGTTTCCATGCTGCCTTCGACGCAGGATTCGGAAGACTCGTGGCAAAATACAAGCATCTTGTCCTCTTTATCTTCAAGAGGAAATGGATAACCTTTGTTCTCATAATCATCGCAGGTGGCGGACTCTTCTACCTCATGAACACGACCAAGACAGGTCTTGTTCCTAAAGAGGATATGGGCTCCATCAACATGGATATCAGGACTCCTCCGGGAACGAATATAGCCGAGACCGACAAGGTTCTTGAAGAAATAGACAAAAGAATCAGCACCATACCGCAGATCAAGGCCTACTCACGTACTACCGGATGGGGAATGATGTTCGGTCAGGGATCTTCTACAGGTAACTTTGTCATCCGCCTGCATGACTGGAAGGACCGTACCGGAAAGGGGGATGACATCGATTCTGTAATCGAGGAAATGTATGCCCGCACAGCCGACATAACATCAGCGGACATCATGATATACACACGAGGAATGATTCCTGGATACGGAGCCAGCAACGGTTTTGAGATCTATGTGCAGGACCAGAAGGGCGGAAAGCTGGAAGATCTCCAGAAAGTGGCGAACGACTTCATAATCGAGCTGAACATGAGGCCGGAAATCCAGCGTGCAAAGACATCATTCGACACCAAATATCCTATGTATCTGGTGGAGGTGGATGCCGTGCAGTGCAAGAGGAACGGAATCTCGCCGGGCGATGTCCTCAGCGTACTCTCAGGTTATGTAGGAGGTAGTTATGCTTCCAACATGAACAGATTCTCCAAGCTCTACCGCGTCATGCTGCAGGCAGCCCCTGAGTACAGGCTTGATACCGAATCTCTCCAGAACATGTTTGTGAGGAATTCCCAGGGAGAGATGTCACCTATCAACCAGTATCTGAAGCTTACCAGGATCTATGGTCCTCAGTCAATATCCCGATTCAACCTGTTTACTGCGATTTCAATAAACGGTAACGCAGCAGACGGATACAGTTCCGGCCAGGCCATCCAGGCCGTAAGGGAGACCGCAGAAAAGGTCCTTCCTGAAGGATATGGATATGAATTCGGAGGAATGTCAAGAGAGGAGGCTAACCAGGGTAGCTCAGTAGCCATCATTTTCGTGATCTGCGTAGTATTCATCTACCTGATTCTCTGCGCCTTGTATGAGAGTATCTTCATCCCGATCGCGATCATCCTTTCAGTTCCGTTCGGACTTGCCGGAAGTTTCCTCTTTGCAAGATGGTTCGGACTTGAAAACAACATATACCTCCAGATCGGACTGCTGATGCTCATCGGACTTCTCGCCAAGACCGCCATTCTTCTTACAGAATATGCGTCACAGAAACGTGCAGAAGGAATGTCCATCACAATGGCTGCGATGTCCGCTGCCAAGGCCAGACTCCGTCCTATCCTGATGACCTCACTCACCATGATCTTCGGTATGCTTCCTCTGATGTTCGCAAGCGGAGTAGGAGCCAACGGAAACATATCTATCGGTGTAGGAACCGTAGGAGGTATGCTCATCGGAACACTGGCCCTCATCATAATAGTTCCTGCACTGTTCATCATCTTCCAGTATATTGAGGAAAAGGTGATGCCGGGCAAGAAGGAAAGAGAGAACAATATAATCGAATAATGAAAATGAACAGACATATATATAGGATGATTCTGGCTGTTTCTGTCCTGCTGATGACAGGCAGCTGCAGTCTGTACAGACAATATGAAAGACCTGACATCTCTTTTGTAGACAGTCTCTACAGGAGAATGGAGGTACTGCCTGACTCGATTTCGACAGCAGCCGTTTCGTGGGACAAGATATTCACTGACTCACTGCTGCAGGAATGGATAAGGCTGGGACTCAAATACAACACAGACCTGAATGTCGCAAGATTCAAGGTGGATGAGGCTCAGGCTGCCCTCGTTTCTGCCAGATGGGCTCTTCTTCCCGGTGCTTCTGCAAATCTTCAGGGAGGTATTCCGGGATCTGCCGGACTTTCGGTCAACGCAAGCTGGGAGACAGACATCTTCGGCTCGCTCCGGAATGCCAAAAGAAAGGCTCAGGCAGCTCTGGAACAGAGCGAGGCCTACAGACAGGCCGTAGAGACAAATATAGTTGCAACAATTGCCGACTGCTACTATACTCTACTAATGCTGGACGAGCAGCTAAGCATCAGCAACAGGACATTGAAGACTTGGGAAGAGAACATCAGGACTCTCGAGGCCCTCAAACGTGCCGGAAAGACAAATGAAGCAGCTGTCCTCCAGGCAAAGGCCAACAGACTGAAGGTAGAAGCTTCCGTTCTCACACTGGAAAAAGAGATCCTGTCTCTGGAAAATTCTTTCTGTGCCCTCGTAAGCATAGTGCCTATGCCTATAGAGAGAAGTACACTCGCTGAGCAGAAACTTCCGGAAACACTGTCTGCAGGGGTTCCGGCAGAGCTCCTCAGCAGACGTCCTGATGTCAGACAGGCAGAACTGGCATTGGCACAGACCGTATACAATACCAATATCGCACGTGCTGCATTCTATCCGAACCTGACTCTCAGCGGAACTTTAGGATGGACAAGCGGAAACGGTAACATCGTTCTTGACCCTGGAAGCCTTATAACAAACCTGGTCGGCACAATCACACAGCCCATCTTCGGCAGAGGAGTAAACAAGGCACGTCTGATGGAGGCCCAGGCTCAACATAAAGAAGCATTGTTCACATTCAGACAGAGCCTGCTTGACGCAGGTGTCGAAGTGAACAATGCCCTTATTATGTGGCAGACAGCACAGAAGAGAGTGGAGATCGACAAGAAGCAGATAATCAACCTGCAGGCTGCCGTATGGAACACCCAGCTTCTTATGAAGCATGGAAACACCAACTATCTTGAAGTGCTTACCGCCCAGCAGAACCTTCTCCAGGCAGAACTTACAGAGGCTTCAGACCGCTTTGACGAAATTCAGAGTGTCGTGAACCTCTACCATGCCCTTGGAGGCGGATATGAATAACAGCCTAAGCCTGCTGTTTCCTTAAAAAACACTCAATCGTATTTTCCATCAGACAGGTAATGGTCATCGGTCCTACGCCACCAGGTACAGGAGTGATGACCGATGCTTTCGGCTCAACCGCAGCATAATCCACATCACCACAGAGCTTGCCTGTCTGAGGGTCACGATTCACGCCTACGTCTATGACCACAGCACCCTCTGCGACCATGTCAGCGGTCACGAACTTCGGACGTCCTATGGCCACTACCAGTATTTCAGCATTACGGGTGACAGATGGAAGATCTACAGTACGGCTATGAGCAATGGTCACTGTCGCATTCTCATCAAGAAGAAGTTTTGAAACAGGAAGACCGACGATGTTGCTTCTGCCGATCACCACAGCCCTCTTACCCTTGATGTCGACTCCAGCTACCTTGAGCATCTTTATTATACCCTTTGGCGTACATGGCAGAATGCAATCCTGCTTCTGCCATAAAGCCGCCACATTAAGGGGATGAAATCCATCAACGTCCTTTTCTTTTGCAATGGTCGCAATCACCTTATCCTCGCTTATATGCTTAGGAAGAGGCAACTGGACCAATATTCCATCAACGGAGTCATCATCATTGAGTTCATTTATAAGATCCAGAAGCTCGTCTTCAGAGATAGTGTCAGGCTTACGGATAGTAGTGTTTCTGATTCCCACATACTCGGAAGCCTTGGCCTTACCGGTAACATAGGACACACTTCCCGGGTCGTCACCGACCAGAATCACGACTAGATGAGGGACACGACCATATTTTTCAGGGAAACCGGCAACCTGCACCTTCATTTCATCCTTCAGTTTCGCTGAAAGCTCTTTTCCGGATATAACGATCGACATATTACTTGCTCATTGTTTCGATTACAGACCTGTTGATTTCAGCAAATGCCGGGATATCAACCTTCACTACCTTTCTGTCATAGGTCATCAGACCATTGACCTCGCCTTCCACGTCTGTTGTCTGGGTATAAACGGCTGCTGCACATCCCGTCGTAACAAACACCTTAAGCATCTGAGCGAAATCCTCATACTGCTTCATCAGCTGTTCCTTATCTTCCTTCACCTTGCCGTATCCCCACTTATTGTCAATATTCCAGGTATGTCCTTCAATAGGGAGTCCGATGCCTCCGTACTCTCCAAGAACATTCACAAACTTCCTTTCAAAGAAATTCATGGCAGGACATGGATAGTGGTGAACGTCAATGATGTCTCCGCAAAGGCTGAAGTTTCCTCCTGAAGACTCATTGATAAGGCGTGTAGGGTCGGCCTCTCTTGTGAATTTAACGACATCCTCAGTGTCGAACTGGCCCCATGCCTCATTGAAAGGAACCCAAACCACGATACACTGGAATCCCTTGAGGGCATTCATGATGGCACCCCACTCCTTATAATAGTTGTCCTTCCACTCCTGAGGAATCTCACAGTCTGTACCACCAAGGATACTGTCCATCGACCACTTGTTATGCACAGCCTTCACGACTTCCGGATCTCTTGCAGGGAACTGAGGAGTAGAATGGTCACCGATACAAGGCATATCCTGCCAAACCATGATTCCATGCTTGTCGCAATGGTAGTACCAACGTGCAGGTTCAACCTTGATATGCTTTCTTATCATATTGTAGCCGAATTCCTTGGTCTTGATCACATCGAATTCCAAAGCCTCATCAGTAGGAGCTGTATAAAGTCCGTCAGGCCACCATCCCTGATCAAGCGGACCATAGTGGAAGAGAAGCTCATTATTCAGAGCCATTCTATGATAAGCATTCGGTGTAGTATCCTTCTTGACTGAAATCTTACGCATCGCAGTGTATCCGTCAATTGCATCAATCACCTTTCCGTTACGCTCAAGGATAACCTTCATACCATAAAGATATGGTGTGTCAGGAGACCAGAGCTTCACATCAGAGACATTGAGAACAGCCTTTCCTTCTGCAGCCACAGTCTCTGCAAGCACTGTTGAAGAAGGTGTCTCTGCACTATATCCCTGACCTCCTTCAAGAAGCTGTACTTTTATAACATCACCTTCCTGTGTTCCCGTAGCATTGATCTCGACATTGATCCTGCCTTCGTCTATATCACTTACTGCATAATAGGAATCGATATGCGATGCAGCTACAGGCTCCATCCAGACTGTCTGCCATATACCGCTGACAGGTGTATACCAGATGCCGGTTGAAATGATGCACTGCTTTCCACGAGGCTGGAAACTATTGTCTGAAGCATCCTGCACCTTTACGCGGAGAGTCTGCTTCCCTGATTTCTTCAGATATGGAGTGATATTGAAAGAGAACGGATCATATCCTCCTCTATGCTCACCCACAAGCACCCCATTCACATATACCTCTGCCAGCCAGTCAACAGCACCGAAATGAAGAAGCACGTCCTTGCCCTTCCATTTCTTAGGGACTGTGAACTGACGCTCATACCAAAGGGCATCATCCTTAGCGAGCCTCTTTCCTACTCCCGACAGTGCTGACTCGACAGCGAAAGGAACAAGAATCTTTCCCTGGGGCTCGAAAGCAGATGACTCTGCTTCTGTAATGGCATAATCCCAAAGTCCGTTAAGATTCAGCCACTCTCCTCTTATCATCTGAGGACGAGGATATTCCGGAAGCGGAGCTGACGGATCAAGACTTTCAGCCCAAGAAGTCTTGATGTTATCTCCCACCGGAGCCCATTCCTGGGCAGAAACTGTCAAAGCCATAAAGGCTACAGCTAGCGATACGATTGTTCTTTTCATGATTCAAATATTACGATAATATACATTACTTTCTAAATAGTCCAGTATCGGATCATTTCCAGTCGTCTGATCTGAATGGGGTTGCAGGAATACCAAAGCAATTGAACAGACTTGGAACAGAATAATTCTTCATTCCGTAACGCACAGCTATCGGCTTAGGAACATCCGGTGAAGAAACGGATATCTTCTGCATATTGTCAATGACCCATGCGGTTGCAGGATAGAACACCTTGTCTTCTCCTGCCAGTTCAAATCCCTCGAGCGGCATGTTTATCGGACTCAGTCCCATCAATCCTGCATCAAAACCTACAATGACGCTTCCTTCCTTGAATTCAAAGACATGTGGATATGGTGGTGCGACATCGACTCCTTTCAGTCCATAATCATTGACGAGAGCCTGCATGGCGAGACGGTCGCCGACTTCCTTCTTCTTTGCAGGGTGTATGCAGTACAGGTCTCCAATATCGTGAGTGGCTGCCATACCGCTGTATGGAATAAGTTCCAGAGTCTGAGCCTGTGCCCACATCATATACCCGCCTTCCGGTCTGTTCGGATCCTCATAAATGAATGGTGCGATCTGGGTAAAATAGAACGGCATCCTGTCATTGCCCCACTTTTCACGAAGCATCTTTACGAATGCAGGCTGAAGCCTCTTATACTGATCATACAGCAACCTGTTATTACAGCCCTGATACCAGATGAATCCTTTTGCAGTATATGGAATCAGTGAATGCAGCATGCCGTTATAAAGCACAGCCGGGTGCTGATATGCATAATCCTTAGGCATGACTCCTGAGTCAATATGGGAAAGATTGATTTCACCTGCAAAATCCTTTCTGAGATACTCTGCATCCATCCAGCCCTCGATCGGAGTTCCTCCCCACGAAACATTGATGACTCCTACCGGAATCTTCAGTACATCATAGAGCTTTCTGGCGAAGAAGTACGCAGTAGCACTTGCCTCTGCAACTCCTTCAGGAGTGTGCTCGTACCAGACTGCACCGCACTCAGGCTGCGGAGTAAGTGATATTACTCTCTCTATGTTACAAGAACGGATCGGAATCTGCGGATCCGCACCCAGAATATACTCTGCCGAATGTTCCACAGGCTGTCCCCAGAATCCTCTCACCTGCATCTCCATATTGGACTGTCCAGAACAGATCCATACCTCACCGATCATCACATTCTTCAGTGTGAGCTTTTCCCCGTCACTGATTGTGATTTCATAAGGGCCGCCTGCTTCCGGAGTAGCAACACGTGCCTTCCAGGCTCCTTCAGTGTCTGCAGTCACGACAGTCTTTGCCTTTGACCATGTTGTCTTGATCACTACCTTAGCATTCGGTTCTGCCTTACCCCACAAGGCCACGTCAGATTTCTGCTGAAGAACCATATTATCAGCAAATATCGGTGCCGGCTGAACTTTAGCTGACATCATAACTGTTGCAGTCAAAAGCAACATCAAAGTAGATAACAGATGTTTCATGATTAATATGCAGTTAATTGTACACAAATATACAAAGATAACATAATTTACATAAAAAGTGACTGACTGAAAAGAGTTAGGCACAACTTTTCAGTCAGTCACTTATGACAATTATAAAGAAAGTCAAAGTACTCTCCAGCCGATATCGCGACGATAGAAGAGGTTATCACATTCTATTGATTCGACAGCTTTCAATGCATTGTCATGTGCATCCTGCAATGTCTCGCCGGAACCTACAACCATGAGAACACGACCACCTGATGTGACATATTGCCCATCCTTGAGGGCGGTTCCCATATGGAATACCCTGATATCTGAAGGAAGGGAGTCAAGCCCCTTGATCTCGAATCCTTTCTCATATGATCCAGGATAACCCTTAGACGCCATGACAAATCCCATGGTAACCTCCTTTCTCCACTTTATCTGAGGCATCTGAGTACCGTCAGCAACGGCTGAGAAGATGTCATAGATATCAGATTCAAGACGAGGCAGGACAACTTCTGTTTCAGGATCACCGAAACGGCAGTTGAACTCAATCACCTTGACTCCTGCAGGGGTCTTCATGAGTCCGCCGTAAAGGACACCCTTGAAAGGACAGCCTTCCGCAACCATTGCCGCAGCAGTTGGCTTCATCACCTTCTCCATTGCAAACTCAAGGTCCTCGTCATCGATCAGAGGTACAGGAGAGTAGGCTCCCATTCCACCTGTATTCGGTCCCTTGTCTCCTTCATAGGCACGCTTATGGTCCTGTGAAAGAGTCATCGGATAGACATCCTTTCCGTCAACGAAACACATGAAAGAGAACTCCGGTCCTGTCAGGAACTCTTCCACTACAACCTTGCCCTTTCCGAACTTATCATCAAGAAGCATGTCCCTGAGGGTTTCCTCAGCCTCCTCGAATGTCTCCGGAATGACCACACCCTTGCCGGCAGCAAGACCGTCATATTTCAGAACTACAGGGAAACTTCCCTTTCTGACATAATCAAGAGCCTGATCATAATCCTCGAATGTCTCGAACGCAGCTGTCGGGATGTCATACTTCGCCATCAGCTGCTTTGCGAAATCCTTGCTGGATTCAATGGTAGCCGCGGCCTTGGAAGGGCCGAAGACTCTCAGACCGGCAGCGGCAAAGACATCAGCAATACCTGCCGCCAATGCCACTTCAGGTCCGACAACCGTCAGATCCACTCCGTTTTCAAGTGCAAATGCCTTAAGTTCATCCACCTGGGTCTCCTTCAGTGGAACACACTCAGCTTGTGCCGATATTCCGGCATTGCCCGGAGCACAATAGATCTTGCCAACCTGTGGAGAACGGCTGAGTGCGTCTACGATTGCATGGCATCTTCCACCGCCACCTACTACCAGAACCTTCTTCATATTCATTTACATTAAAGTTCCCAAGCAAGAGCGGATGCACCGAGAATGGCCGCATCAGACTCCTTGAGCTGAGAGAACACAACCTTAACCTTATTTTTCCACAAAGGAAGCACGTTGGAATTCATCGCATCCTCAATCGGTGCAAGGAGATACTCCTTCGCTCTTGCAAGACCACCAAAGAGAACGATTGCCTCAGGAGAACTGAAGGCGATGAAATCAGCAAAAGAACGTCCAAGAATCTTTCCTGTAAACTCAAATATCTTGAGTGCAAGCTTATCACCTTCCTTCGCAGCCTCATAAACATCCTTTGACGAGATAGTGTCAAGACTTCTGAGAACCGATGGCTCGTCAGAAAGCTCAAGCCACTCACGTGCCGTACGTGCAACACCCGTAGCTGAAGCGTAAGTCTCAAGACAGCCAGTCTTTCCGCAGTTGCATGAACGTCCGTTATTGCGGACAGCAGTAACGTGACCAAGTTCACCTGCAAAACCGTCATGACCGTAAACCACATCACCGTTGATAACGATTCCGCTACCGACACCGGTACCGAGGGTAATCATGATGAAATTCTTCATACCTCTTGCGGCACCATAGGTCATTTCACCTACAGCAGCTGCGTTTGCGTCATTGGTAAGAGCTACAGGAAGACCGTTCATAGCCTTGGAAAGCAGCTCTGCGAAATGAATTATCCTTGTACCACCCCATGAAAGGTTTACAGCATTCTCGATTGTACCTGTGTAATAGTTGCCGTTTGGAGCTCCGACACCGATTCCTCTGATTTCACCCTCCTTGCCAGATTCCTTGATGATTCTGTTGAGAGCCTCAGCAAGTTCTGCAATATAAGGGTTGATATCATCATATGTATCTGTGCGTATCACTGTCTGAGCAAGCACTGTTCCGCGTGCATCAACAACTCCAAGCTTGGTAGTCTGTCCACCGACATCAATACCTATTACATACTGTGAATTCATATCTGTCATGATCGTATTAATTTATTATTAAGCCTTCTTTACCTTTGATCCAAAAAGAGCAAACCAGAGAATGTATGCAAGAGCTGCAATAAGTACCCAGTAGCTCTGGATATATCCGGCCACGTCAGCAACAGCACCCTGAACAAGCGGAACGATACCTCCACCGCAAACCATCACCATAAAGAGACCGGATGCGATTGAAGTGTACTTGCCAAGTCCCTCAACTGCGAGATTGAAGATTGCTCCCCACATAACCGAAGTACAAAGACCGCAGAGAACGAAGAATGCAACACCTACAGGAACAGTAGCTCCGAGAAGGTTCACAGTCATTGTCTCAGGAAGGAACATTCCGAGAAGGAGGAAGAGGATAGCTACTGAACTTACTGCTGTCATCATAGTACGGCTGGAAACCTTTCCTCCGACAGCACCTGCAACAAGACGGCCGCAAAGCATGAGGAACCAGTATGCTCCGACGAGCGTACCAGCCACACCGGCTGCGATATTAAGACCGTTTACGTCTGTCATATAAAGGTTTGCGACGTTTGGAATACCTACCTCGATACCTACATAAAGGAAGATTGCAATCACACCGAATACAAGGTTCTTGTGTGAAACTGCACCCTTGATGCTGTCAGCTGTGCTTTCTTTCTCCTGATTGCCAGCCTCAAGTTCAGGCTCTGGAATATATGAGAAGAGGATGATGAGGAATGCGAGAGCGAAGATTCCCATAGCTATGAACAATGCCGGGTTCACGTCAGCAACCTGAGTCTTCTCAGTAACCTCACCGATGAGGTAACCTGCGAACACAGGAACGATTGTAGCTGAAAGTGAGTTGCATGATCCGCCGAGCTGGATGAGCTGGTTACCTCTGTTTCCGCCGCCACCGAGGGTGTTAAGCATCGGGTTTACAACTGTATTGAGCATACACATTGAGAAACCTGAAACGAATGCACCGAGAAGATAGATTACAAAGCTGCCGAAAACACCTGAAAGATATGAGATTCCGACACCCACAAAACCTACCGCTACTGCTGCAAGAGCAGTGAACTTGTAACCCTTTCCTTTAAGAAGGAAGCCGGCAGGAAGACCCATGAATGCGTAAGCGATAAAGTTAGCCGCATTACCGAGCTGAGACATGAAGTTTGTAGCTCCGAACTGAGCCTTTGCAATGATACCCATTGGGTTCTGAAGTCCTGTCACAAATGAGATCATGGCGAAAAGGAAGAACATGATTCCAATCGCGAGGACGTTACCTTTTTTGTTCATATTACCTGTTTTTTATGTTAATAATTAAATATGGTCAGTAAAAATCGCACTAAGATAGGAAAAAAAACTAAACTACGCTATAACAGGCGTGATTTTATCCCTTGATCAATGGGCAAATATGAATCCGAAATACAATCTCGGGCCTGAAGGACGATTCACACCTGAAGAGTTTACTGCAACAAGCCAATCCAGCTTAAGAGTCAGGTGAAGGGCCTTGCCGGCCGCATATTCTACCCCGACAAAAGGATCTACCGCAAAGAACGGTGTCTTGTTGAACACAACGTGTTCTTCTCTGATCCAGTCATCCTTCCTGCCGTCAAACATATAGAAGGCAGTTTCCATACCTCCTCCCACCATCACACCTGCATAAGGATAAAACTTCCCCGTCTGCCAATACCAGTCACAAAGGGCTCCGGTCCAGAAAAGTTTGTTGAAACTGCCATCTTCCACGCCCCTGGAAAGTCCCATATTGGAGAAATATCCTTCTGCTCCGAACCTGAAATGTTCCGTCACCCTAAGTTTGACGAGACCTCCTATTCCAAAGGTTGGTCCTTGTGGATTGAATAAATACGGATTGTCACATCCGCTGAGATATCCGGTATGAACGAGCATACCTCCTGAATAGCCCTTTATGAATCTGTCGTCATCCCTTTCTACTGCTGATAAAGCAATTGCTGCACTGAACAATGCAGCCATAGATAATAGAAGTTTTCTCATAATTTATAAATCAAGCTACAAATATACACAAAAATAGGGTTATCATATATCAGTACATGACATTAGGGTTTAAAGACCAATGGTTGCAGACCTGTATTAAAAATCATATAAGGTATATGTATTGAACTGCCCGAAGCACATATATAAACAAGTCAGGAGGCAGATTGCAGGTATACAATCTTGGGACTTCAGATTTTTCTTTGAGTCGTTGTGCAATCAGAACAGGCATATTACTAAAAAAGTAATAGAACGAGGCTACCGGATGAAGTAGGATAATAATTTTAAAGCATAAAAGCTGAATAATTACAACTTTTTACCGGGAAACGGATTTTTTGACAAAAATTTTTATAAAGAATTTGGATATTAATTAAAAATCTTTACCTTTGCCATAGACATCAGAAATAATTTCGTGTCTATTTGTTAAGTTCGTTTTATATAGGGCAGGATTCCTTGGGGAGGGAGTCCTGCCATTCCTTTTTGAAAGACTGGGCAACGGGGATGTGCTCCCCTTCTGTTTAACGGTTTAACTTCTGTTTATTTTCTACTTATTTTTATTATATTTGTACCCTCAATAATGGAAAGATGCTCGAGTGGCTGAAGAGGCACGCCTGGAAAGCGTGTAGTCGCCTAAAGCGGCTCACGGGTTCGAATCCC
>JAGAKH010000103.1 GCA_017625725.1 Bacteroidales bacterium
GCTCTTTTTCGTCTGCCCTGCATGGCGGTTATCTCCCGTCCGCGCTGCGGGGAGCAAATCCGTGGGGCTCTCCTCGCGCGCCCGAGGATAACCGCCCTCTACAGCCTCACCGCGTTGCACTGGCAATCAGCATGGGGGTAATAAATTTATCGGTTGTTTTGAAAATATTTCCATAAAGGGGCATTTATGCGAAGACTACTGGTCATCATTTTGTCACTGATTCTTTCTTGGGAGGGGCAGCTTGCCTATGCTCAGGACTTCACTCCGATAGTCAGGACGTATGACAGGGATACCTATGCTGCAGACAATCAGAACTGGTCTGTGACATCATCTGATGATGGAATTCTCTACTTCGGCAACGGTGTCGGTCTCCTGTCATATGACGGCAGCCGTTGGGAGGTCAGCAGAGCGGAAGGCTTCAATCTTATCAGAGCGGTTTTTGCTGACGGCGACAGGATCTATACCGGTTCCCATGAGCATTTCGGCTATTTCACCCGTTCTGCCGACGGTGTTCTCAATTATACGGAATTGTCCGGCCTTATTGAAGGCTATGAGATGCGTAATGATGAAATATGGAGGATACTTAAGGTATCTGACAAGATAATCTTCCAGTCATTCGCTTCTTTTTTTGTTTATGACGGTGTAGCCGTCAAGGCTTTCCCTTTAAAATCTGTATGTCTGTTCTTTAATGCAGTAGGCGAAAGGATACTGACATCCTCTGATGAATATGGGTTGGTTTACGTTGATATAAACACAGGAGACCTGATAAAGGTCCCGGATGTTCCTTTTGTGAGTAAACTGGTTTCCATTCTCCGTATTTCAGAATCCGAGTCTCTCTTTCTTACATATTCTGACGGTATCTTCCGTTTTGACGGACATGAATTCAGCCGGTTCCGTACTGAAGTGGACAGGGATCTGCCTCTATGGCAGCCCAATAACGCCATCCTGAATGCCGATGGAGACATAATCATTGGAACCAAGCTTAACGGAGCTGTCTGCATAAGCAGGGAAGGGAATAAGAAATGGTGTCTGAACAACTCCAATGTCCTGGGATGCAATACTGTACTTGGCATGACGACGGATTTCGAAGGCAATCTTTGGATGGCTATGGATGGTGGTCTTGCCATGGTACAGAATAATCCGTCCCTTACTTATGTCCGTTCCATAACACCATCTGTGGGGTCAATCTACACCGTCTTCTACAGGAAACCATATATCTATATGGGTACTGGTCAGGGACTTTATGTAGGAAAACTTGATGAAGACCAGAAGAATCTTTCGGATGTCTATCCGGTCAAGGAGGTCCTGGGCAATGTCTGGTATATAAAGGAACAGGATAATCAGGTGCTCTGCGGTACCAATTATGAGACATTTGAATTGTCCGGAAACCGTGTCTCGGTTGCCTCGTCAGTGGTAGGCGGTTTCTGTCAGGATCATGGCTACATCCACGACAAAGAAGTCCTGATCCAAGGAACCTACACCTATCCGTCTGTATTCACCAAGTCAGGAAACCGCTGGAAATACAGTCACACCGTATCGGATTTTGTTCAGCCTATCAATTCCGTAGTCATTGATGATGACGGCACAATATGGGCCGGTCATAAATATAAGGGACTTTATTCGCTTGTTCTCGATGAAGGACTCAGAAATATCGTTTCTCAGAAATTCTATCCATCATTAGGAAGTGAACCTGAATCTGCCATAAGCGTGTACAGAATCAAGGACAGGGTAGTGTTTGTAAGTGCTGCAGGTGGATTCTATTACTATGACAGAGATTCTTCTTCGATCCGTCCTTATGAACAGCTTAATGCCTTGATGGCAGACACGGACGCACCGTTCAGAATCAGCAGGTTCACCGACGATCTTTATTGGTTCATATCTTCACAGAAAGCCACTCTTGTACGTTTTGAAGGTGACTGGATTTCAATAGATGACGTGGTCCATTATAAGGCTTTCGGAAGCAGGATTCCTGATGAAGACCGTAATATAACTCCGATTTCTGATGATAGATGTATCATATCTTTAGGTAATTCCCTGGCCTTATACAGTTATGCTGACAGAACAAAAGGCGATGCAGGACCTATGCCTGTGTCTATTTCCAGGGTAATGGCATCTGACCTGGAGAATCATGTCGACACCCTCCTTCCGTTGAATCCTGCTCAGGAACCTGAAATCCCATATAGATTCCGTAACATAACACTGGAGTTCAGATCACCTCATTACCGCAGTTATAATGAGTCCCTTTATAGATTCCGGCTTGACGGTCAGGCATGGTCGCAGTTGTCGGCATCTCCAACGGTTTCTTATGCGTATTTGAAAAAGGGAAGTCATGCCGTCTCTGTCGAGACTTATACCCCTACAGGAGAGTTCCTTTCAACGATGAAGTATGCTTTCAAGGTCCGGACTCCATTCTACATGTCGATTGGTGCTATCGTTCTCTATGTACTGACGGCCATGGCGTTGGTACTTATTGTGATTCTCCTGATGGTCCGCAGATATAAGAATGCGTCAGAACGTGAAAAGGAAAACCTTGAGTCTCAGGTAAAGCTCAAGAGCAAGGAACTCGCAGCTTCGACAATGCATATCATTCAGAAGAATGAACTTCTTCAAAGGATAAAAAAGGAGCTTGACTTGGGTAATACTGACAGGGCTATGTCCATTATTGATGTCAGCCTTGCTGACGAAAAGGAGTGGAAAAAGTTTGAAGCAAACTTTGATAACCTTCATGCACACTTCTTCAGAAACCTCAGACAACGCTATCCTACACTAACAGATAACGACCTCCGTTTTTGTGCATATCTCAGGTTGAACCTTTCTTCCAAGGACATCGCATCCTTGATGAATATCTCTTTAAAGGGAGTTGAAGCTGCCAGGGCTCGTATCAGAAAAAAGATTTCATTACCCTCATCTGATAGCCTTACAGCCTTTATGATCGATTTAAAATAGGGTAAAAATAGGGGTATATAGAAGGGGTATTTGTTGCTATGTAGGGTTTTAGTGGGGTGCCGATTTATATATTATAAGGTTAGGGCAAGCTAATTTTGCCGTGATAACCACGAAAAAGCTAATAACTGGAAACCCCCATGCTGATTGCCAGTGCAACGCGGTGAGGCTGTAGAGGGCGGTTATCCTCGGGCGCGCGAGGAGAGCCCCACGGATTTGCTCCCCGCAGCGCGGACGGGAGATAACCGCCATGCAGGGCAGACGAAAAAGAGC
>JAGAKH010000104.1 GCA_017625725.1 Bacteroidales bacterium
GAATCTCCTCCATTTGAATCTGATGTATTCTGCTGCACCGGACTCAGGATAAGCGTTGTCATCGAAAGGATGCAGAATCTCAAGGAGCATCTCCTCTGCCATAGAATAATCCTTGACATCTTTGGCGGATGTTCCCAGATACTCATTGCAGAGCAAAGTCATGGCATTTATACCTCTCATGAAGTGCCTTTCCTGAAGATGGGCTGGGATATTTATCTCGCAACTCTTTATAAGACATGCCCAGTCATAAAGATGGTGGAGTGCCATTCCTCGTCCATAGTGAGCCAGCGCGTGTATAGCGACGAAAAGTATGTTGAACCGGTCTGATGGTATCAATATGCTTTCATTCTCCTGCAGGGTTCTCTCCTGCGGGTCGATACAGTCATGCAGCTCTGCTTCCATTTTAGAGGATAAAGCGCATCTGTCGATGTCAAGAAACGTCTTATGGTTCTCTATAGGTATTCCTTTATAATCAAAGTGACTGTGCTTGGGATGACATCTGTCCACAGCTATTCCCATTCCCTCGATAAGAGAGTCAGCCAAAGCATTTGCCTCCTTGTCGGAAATCCTGTCCGGGGCAGCGGAATATGTATAGATGTCTATATCTCCGCCTTCACGATGAGAGGGAATTGGGTAGTATGTAGACAGGCCGACTCCCTTGAGCTGGACCATCTTTATCCCATGCGCCTGATATAATTCTGAAAGTTCATTTACCGTGCTGCAGTAGCGGGCATATTTCCTTTCATATTTCTCCACTGCAAGAGCCCATGATATCTTGAGATTCTGGTATGGCTGCAGGTCCTGGGGAAGTCTGCATACCCCTTCCCATGCCAATGCAAGTACTCCCTGACTCTTTGCCAGTTGAGCGCACTCCTTCCAATCATCAGACGAGACTCCCTCAAAGCAGGAAACTTCAGGGTCCTGCTCATTCAGCGATGCCTTCAGCAATGCCAGCAGCATCTTCTCAGAGGTTGTCAGTCTGATAGAGGACATAGGTTTTATAAATAAAGCCCTCCAACCAAGCTATACTAGTCAATTGGAGGGCTTATATTTGCTTCAATAATTACAATGTGGCTTTTATGCTGTATTTGGCTATAAACTCTGCTAATGTCATTTCTGTTTCACCGACAATGACTTTCTCCACTGTTGCATTAGGATCGACAGCTACAGAAGCCCAGTAACTATCGTTAAACAGTGTATCAGGAGTTTCACCTTCTTTTGTTGCTTTAAGTGTATCTATGAAATGTAATGTTCCGATTTTGGCGTTAGCATTAATCAATACATTCGGATTATAGGTAGTATGTGGGTCAACTAAGAAGGTATTGATGGTTGCATCATTTACAGTCCATCTCCATGCCGGGTTTGAGCTAATGTTGATTGTATGGGCATAATCAACTTCTACGCCACCCTGGAATGTCACCTGACTCTGCTCCCAGCCGTAGATTGAACCGATCTTTCCTCCATTTATAGTAATCACTGTACTATTAGGGCATCCCATGTCAAACAGATTGACTCCTTCTGTATTCTGTGCCTTGCTTGACCATTTAACTCCATGGATGTTACAATTGTTAAATGTTGCAGTTCCGTATACGCACACTGCTGCGCCTATCTGTACAACATCATTTACTGTGTATGGAAGAATTTCAGCCTCAACTACATCTACATTATCCCATTCTGAAATAAAGTTGGCCTGATTATAGCTTATACCATCATTCCATCTGCTGCTTACATATATGCCGACCGTATTGGCTCTGAATTCACCTTTGATTCTCAGATTTTTAAGAGTGATCTTTTTAGGTTTGTCATTTTTCAAACCACTTGTCGTTGATGTGAATGTATTGATGATGAATGCGTTCTCATTCGTAGTCGTGAAAGTTATAGTTGGCCTTCCATCTGCTCCTGGAACAGCTCCTTCACCCATAAGATCCTCTCCCTTTATTACCATATCGTGGTCAGGAACGTCAAAGATGGCTTCAATGCTTGACTGATCTGAAAAACCTTGCTTTATTAGATTCTCAGTGTAGTTCATGATTGCTTTGTCGACAAGCACAATGTCATCCTTGATGATGATTTCTTCATCAGTCAGCTCAAACCAGTTGTAGCCCTTTGCAAGTGTGGTTGAGAGGTCGATATACTGGCTGCGTGCTGCTGTATATGCCGCAGGAACCTTAGCTGTCACGTTGAATGGGGCAGATGTCGTGCTGGTGAGGATTGAGATTGTAAGATCGTCAGCCTCGTATGTGCCGGCAGGTATTGCGATATAGAATGTGAGATACTCGTCTGCCTGAAGAAGACCCGCAGTTTCGCAACCTGTGAGGGTCACTGAGTTGGATGCAGTCTCGGCAGAAGCGTCTATCTTGGCTGTATAGTCTCCAGATGCTGCAGCTACGGTAGCCGGTCCGGAGAGCTTATGTGCACTTGAAGTTACTGTAATCGACTTTACTGAGTGCAGATTAGCAAAATCTTCTGCA
>JAGAKH010000105.1 GCA_017625725.1 Bacteroidales bacterium
GCAGGTTTGAAAATAATGACTACCTTTGCAATCCCAATCGAAAGAAAGGGTAGTTCATTGATCGGGAGCATAGCTCAGTTGGTTTAGAGCATCTGCCTTACAAGCAGAGGGTCGGGGGTTCGACTCCCTCTGCTCCCACCAGAAAAGAGGTTTCAGAATATTTCTGAAACCTCTTTTTGTTTGTACGCCCGTCATGAGCGTCATCTGTACCAAGAACCTTTCGATAACCATGACTGGCATCATATAATATCCACCATTTCAATCGGCTGTTCCTGAACTTTGTCAAGAGGATGCGACTGATAACATACAGAAACAAAGTCAATCTTGTTAAGGTCAAGACATCTGATGTTGCTGTTCCATGCTGTCCTATAGTAGAATCTCATGGCAGTCTGGTCGGTAGCGGATGTGAATTGTGTCGCACTTGGCAAGCCTTTAGGAATATCACCTTTTGCGAACTGGCTTCCTATAGGGATGTCGAAATTGTTCAGGATGTGGAATGCCTGAACTACAGTATCGAAACCGTTACCCCAGACAGGTGCAGTAGTCTGATAGAAAGTAGCTCGTACGAATCTTGACGGTGCCGTGAAATCTCCCGGAAGACCGAGCATGCCGCTTCCGTGTCCAAGCGGCTTAAGGGTTATGCCAGGTGCCAGAGTATTGTCAGGTGCAGATCCAGGCTTCAGATTGACGTAGTTGTTCAGATTGGTCATATGCCACTGGAAACCCGGAGCATTGGTAAGAACTCCAAGAGGATTCTCGTAAAAATGAGGTGTGCCTCCAACTACTTCAAGCACGACCATTCTTCCATTCGGCTCGGCAATCCTCCAATGTACTGCTCCTATCTTATGATTAAGGGTAACCAGGTCAATTTCATTCAGTGCAGCCTTGACTTCGTCGATTGTCGAAAACTGTGAAAGAACCCATGAAACGAACTGCATGTCGCAGAGAGTCTTGTCGTTTCTGTCAGAATCATATGGAGTATAGTCTCCGTATTGTGGGAAGAAGAACAGTCCTGCAGACAGTCCTGTCTCGTTGATCCCTTCGACTACAAATGGCTCATACTCTGTGTAGATGCCGACATAACCATATGTCGATCTGTATTTGAGCCCGTTTGACCCGGTGGGTGTATATGACTGATGTGAATGGCCTCTTGGAGCCACAACGTAACCGCACTGCATAGGCGTAGCCGCCCATTCAACTGTTCTGGCCACAATATGACTTCCATCCTGAGCTGTAAGAGAAATACCTGTGCAGGCATTTGCATCAGCTGTGGCAAACAACCCGATGGCAGCTGCTGCGATAAATATTAAAAACTTCTTCATGTGATCTGAAAATAAAAAATTCAGATCACATATTTGCAAGGTGCAGACCAAACACGCAATAAAATGTAGAATTCTTAGGAATCATCCTCTCACATATGAAGGCAGGAATGCCCTCTTAAGCATATTTAAACCGTTCTGTGCTATCAGAATGTCCATTTCAATGCTAATGTAGGCAGTACATAAAAGCCCCTACCTACGAAGTTTGAGGAAATCTCTACTTCTGTTCCTACGCTGAGGTCTATCTTTTCCCAACCATTTATATTACGCAGATTTGCCCAAAGCTGCGGCTCGGCAAGAAATATGAACTCGGTTCCCTGCCATGATCTGACCTCTCTCCAGAAGTCGAAGAAGCCATTGAATGAAATCCAGTGGTTGAAAAAGTCCAGATTCCATACTCCGGTTATCTGGAAATTATGCATCTGGCAATTGCCTGAGGCATCGAATGTTCCGGGGATGGCTTTGTACATGGCCGAAACTGACCATGTCTTGCTCCAGTCTTTTGAATGTCCCGAGTATGTCAGTCCTCCGAGCCAGCAGTTGTTGTAGGAACTGTTGACTATATCAAGTCCTCCATTATATTCGACATGGACTGACAGCCAGTCAATCTTGCTCTCATTCCAGAAACATAGTTCTCTTGCAATCTCAAAATATGCACCTGTCATTTTGGAATCGTAGTCCATGTCGACAAAGAAGAAGGTGCTTCCTCCTCCATCAGCCTTGAACATCTCAACCGTAGAGGTAAATGTGTTTCGTCCGAAATCGCGATGAATCTGAATGTTCTGGGCAAATGCTGACACAGAGATGAGAATTGCCACGGATATGAGTGATAATCTGATCTGATACTGTTTCATTTGTAAACTTGAATTCCGATATAAAGATTGTTGATGTTTTTTTTGTTTGCTGCTATCTAGTTCGTTCCCAGATATTTCCCAATTTTAGGAATCTTCTGAAGAATTACTGAAATCAGGGCCGTACATGTGAAACCGGCTATGCCGGCTGTGATGATTTCAACCGGTGTGGTCCAGAATCCGAGAAGACCTTCTTCTCCGGTTCCGAGCCAGCTGCGGATTGCACCAGAAATCGGTACAAGGATGAGCAGATGCATAAGGTAGATTCCGTAGCTTGCCTTTGATACAGGGAGGATTACCTTTTTATAGAAGCATCCCTCTGCCCTTACCTTCTTGAATAGCAGTATCCATGCAATTGCCATCAGCACGACTCCAATGGTGTCGTTACACCATGTGGTTTCCCACCATACGGCTTTTTCTACAAGTCCTCCGTCAGGGAATGTGCCTCCGGATGTTTCCATAACCCTGCGCAGGAAGCCTCCGAATGAGATGGCAAAACCGCATATGAAACTTGGAATTGAGATCGACAGGGTCTTCTTCCATGAAAGTTCACCGACAAATCTGCGGAAGTACAGTCCGAGCAGAAGATAACCTATGAATCCGCTGAAATAGTAGAATGTTCCGTAGGCATTCCAGCTGGCTTCGCCCCAAAGAGGGAAGAGTGCCTGACGCGGAACACCGGAAGGACCGTAGATTACAGAAACGGCACCTCCAGAGGCCCAGTCTCTTATAAGAGGTATGAGTGTAGTGAACAGCCATATCCCCAGATAGATATGCAGTTCCTTCTTGCTTACCTTTTCTGCCCAAGGAGAAAGTATCGGCATAAGAAGATATACGCCTATTATCATATAGACGAACCAAAGATGTCCGGAAGCGTAATTGAAGTTGAATACAAGATTTCTGAAGTTTTCCACCGGCTCTCCCCATGCAAAGGAATAGACTGCTGACCAGATGATGAATGGGATCAGAACTCTCTTTGCACGTTTGCGGAAGAATTCTCCGGTAGAGTAGTGAATAGGAAACTGGAGGTAACTTGATGCAATCACGAACAAAGGAACACATGCCCTTACGAATGAATCGAAGAATGAAGACCAGAAGGCATCTGTCTTCGTGAGAATCAGTGAACCGTCACCGCCGAGGTAGAAAGGTTCGGTGCAGTGGACAAGTATGACCATGAAGCATGCTGAAACACGGAGCCAGTCCAGCCACGTTACACGTGTTTTGTTCTGTAGGTTGTCTGTCATAGTATATTCTTTATTTATTTTGTGCTAGGGCATTTATTTTGTGCAAGGGCCTCATCGATTATTTCCATGACGGCGATTGATGTATCCAGTGAGTTGATCATGGATTCTCTCCGACCGGATTCAAGGACATCAACAAATTCCTTGAATTCATAATAGTATTCATTGTACTCCAGACCTTCCGAAATCACCCTGCTTACCGGTCTTGGACCTTGTCCTGATGTTGGAACGGCATGTGGAATGTATTCTGTCTTGCGTGCTATGTGAACCGCATCCAGAATGAGGTTTCCATTTTCTCCGGATATTTCAGTAGGAATGAAACTGTCACAAATCTTGGAATAGGTAATTGTAGCATCCATCCCTTCATATCTGAGTATCATGCTACCGTGGACATCCACCTCTCCTTCAGGTGTTTTGAAGATCATCGATTCCGAGCTGATCGCTACAGGCTTGCCGAAGATGGAAATGAGAGGATAAAGGGTGTAGATGCCGACATCCCTTAAGGCACCTGCAGTTCCCGGCTGGAAGGCACTTGCCATAATACCTTTCTTCAAAGCCTCATATTTGGAAGAGTATTGACAGAAATATGAACTATACTGTCTGACAGGCTTGATGTCTTCTATCTTTTCTACTGCTGCACGGAAGTTAGGGTTGAGCGTGGAGATCATGGCCTCCATGAGCAGACATCCGTTCCTTCTGGCTGCCTCGGCCATTTCTCTTGCCTCATCAGCACACACAGCAAGAGGTTTCTCGCATAGCACGTGTTTTCCAGCATCAAGGCATGTGATTGTGTATGAATGATGAGTCTGGTTTGGTGTACCTATATATATGGCATCTATTTCAGGGTCGGCAGCCATTGCCGCTACATCGGTGAAGACCTTTGCTCCGGCAGCTTCAGGGTGTCTTGAAATGAATTCTGATGCCTTGTCTGCGGTTCTGGAACAGACTGCGGCTATCTTTATACGCGGGTCCTGAGCTGCACCTGCAAGAACCCAGTCGCTGATTCTGCCAGTTCCGATTATACCAAATCTTATCATGTCGCTTTATAGAGTTGCTGAATTGACAAAAATAGCCATAATATCTGTAACTTATATTGGATTTGTTAAATGGAATGAAAAATAATCTGTAAAAAATGTCGGTTTTCCACCAAATTTGTATAAGGCGTTTCATACACATTTAAAATTAGTGGTTATGAAACGTCTTAATTTATTCTTGGGAGCAGCGGCTCTTTTTGCTGTCGTGATGACAGATCTTCCTGTAAATGCACAGGAAAACGGTAATAGGGACCAGTATGGAAATGTCGTCCGTGGCCCTTATGAAACGAATCGTTTCGGAGATAACTGGTTCCTCGGTGCAGGAGGTGGTGTGAATATTCTCTTGAACGAGGATTCAAAGGTGAGTATCGGACCAAACGTCGATGCTGGTGTCGGTAAGTGGTTCACTCCGGCAGTCGGAATGAGAGTCGGATATTCTGGTTTTTCTTCCAGAATATGGCGTGATGAACCTACAGCCCTTGGAGCAGTAAGGGACAATGATCAGAATCTGTATCTTCAGAAACTGGGATATATGTATGTCCATGGTGACTTTCTATGGAATATGTCCAATGCTCTGGGAGGGTATAAGGAAACCAGATTCTGGAACTTTATTCCATATCTGCATGCAGGATACTTCAGAACTTACGGCCTTGACGGATCGGATTTTGCTAATAATGAGATTTCCGGAGGTGCCGGTCTCCTTCACAATCTTCGTCTGTCGAATCGTCTGGACCTTATAATCGACATGAAAGCCATAGTAGTAAATGGCAGAGTATGTGCAGGTGAGGGACTTGCAATCCTCCCATCTGTAACAATGGGGCTTGCCGTGGATCTTGGCTGGCCTTCATTTGTAAGGACGTCATCAGTAGTTGAGGCCGTAGAAGCATCTGGTCTGGTCCAGATCGAAGCTCTGGAGGCAGCAGTAGTCGCATTGGAAATTGCAAATGATGCTCTTGCCGGAGAGAATGAGCAGCTCTCTGCAATGAATGACAATCTGAATAAAGAAGTGGCAGCTCTGAAACAGCATCCGAAATGTGATGCTTCGGATTTCTTCAAAGGAATGACTCCTGCAGCCGTATACTTTGATATCGGCAAGGCCGTTCTCGACGAGAAGCAACTATGCAATCTGGATTTTCTTGCAAAGAACATTATCGCCAAGGCCGACAGGAATGCGAAGATTGTCATGACTGTCATGGGATCTGCAGACAGCAATACAGGCTCGAAAGGCAGAAACAAGGCATTGAGTGAGGCCAGAGGGAAGTATGTATTCGATATCCTTACATGTAAATATGGAATTGAAAAGAGTCGTCTGACGGTGAAATCAGAAGTGGTAAAGGCTATGGATAATCCGGAATTGAGCCGTGCTGTCATGATTTCCTTCTAGATGGAGGCAATGTGGTGAGAAATATATGTGAGGGCAATGCCGCCCTCACTTTTTTTTGTATATTTGCCAGGATAATATTTATACGCTATGGCAAATATAGGAACAACATTTACACCGTCAGGAAAGAAGGCCGTTCTTTGCGGCTCAGGAGAACTTGGTAAGGAAGTGGCATTGGAGCTCCAGCGCTATGGAGTAGAGGTCGTTGCACTTGACAAGTATGCCAATGCACCGGCCATGCATGTGGCTCATCGTTCACATGTTCTGTCGATGCTTGACGGCGAGACCCTCAAGGCAGTCATCAAGGAAGAGAAACCTGATTTCATCATTCCGGAAATCGAGGCGATCGCAACAGATAAACTGATTGAACTTGAGTCGGAAGGGTTCAATGTCGTTCCTACAGCGAAAGCTACATGGCTCACGATGAACAGGGAAGGTATACGAAGGCTTGCAGCCGAGACTCTTGGACTTCCTACATCTCCATACCGTTTTGCCCAGACAAGGGAAGAGTTTGATTCAGCTGTAGCTGAAGTGGGCATTCCATGTGTCGTGAAACCTGTTATGAGTTCATCAGGACATGGTCAGAGTGTCATCCGTTCAGAAGCAGACATCGACAAAGCATGGCATATATCTCAGGAAGGAGGACGTGCCGGCAGCGGAAAGGTAATTGTAGAAGGCTTTGTTGATTTTGATTATGAAATCACCCTTCTGACAGTGCGTCATTGTGCAGGCACTTCATTTCTGAAGCCTGTCGGCCATCATCAGGTGGACGGAGACTACAGGGAATCATGGCAGCCTCAGGCTATGACGGAATCCGCAATCCGTAAGGCCGAATATATAGCCAAGTCTGTTACAGATGCCTTAGGAGGCTATGGAATCTTCGGTGTCGAACTTTTTGTCAAGGGTGATGAAGTGATATTCAGTGAGGTGTCTCCAAGGCCGCATGATACAGGAATGGTTACAATGATATCTCAGGATATGTCTGAGTTCTCACTCCACGCCCGTGCAATCCTCGGACTTCCTGTTCCGGAAATCAGATTCTATGGTCCTTCGGCATCAAAGGCCATCGTTGTAGAGGGTAATACCAAGGAATATGAGTTCTGCAATCTTGATAAGGTTCTGGAGGAACCGGGTGTGCAGATACGCTTATTCGGCAAGCCTGAAATAGCAGGGCATCGCCGCGTCGGTGTCATCCTTGCTATAGCCGATACGGTTGAAGAGGCTTTGGCGAAAGCGGAAAGAGCCTATGCCAAGTTGGAAGTCAAGGTACTCTGATTATTTTCCCGTCTTGAATCTTACAGCAAGAGCAATAAGAAGCAGGAAGAACATGAATGTGCATAGCCTTCCTGTTATATCTCCGTGCTCTACAAAGAATGTCATGTCGTCTCTCAGAGGAATGCTTCCCTGAAGGACGGCAGGTTCCCACCATTCTGTCTGTGATATTATTTCTCCGCTTGGACTGATGATTGCGGATATGCCGGTATTGGCACATCTGGCAATGGCCCTACGGGTCTCTATTGCACGAAGTGATGCGTAGCTGAGGTGCTGCCTGTATCCTGGTGTGTCTCCCCACCATGCATCATTGGTTATGATGGTCATTGCCCTGGCTCCTTTCCTGACATAATCTGTGTAGTACTCTCCATAGACGGATTCGTAGCATACCGCACAGCCTACTGGAATCTCACCATTCCTGTACCTGACATCAAGGAGACTGACCTCATCCTGGCCGACACACCTTCCCATGACGCCCCCCAGAAGATCGTCTATCTTGCAGAACAATGCCGGGTACGGGGTCTTCTCCACAGCAACCACTAATTTGCTTTTATGGAAAATGTCTGTTCTTGCACTTCCGTCGACCATAAGGGCAGAATTGTGTGACTCAACCCATAGACCGTTTCTGATATTCCTTGCATTATGGGATGGTGCCGTTTCAGAGTAGATGTAGTCATAGCTGGAAGCACCGAACAATAAATTTACATCAGGATAATCTTTAAGGAAACCGGTGAAGCGTCTCCATGTCATGCTTCGTGGATAATCCCCGCAAATAATATCGTTGGTGAAAGTTTCCGGTGCAATGACAAGCAGAGGGCCGGCACATGTGTCTGCCTTTCTTCCCTTTATCACACTTTCAACCTGCGACAGCAGTATGGCGTTCTGCTGTTCCTGGGTCATTGCCTGGAATTTATTGTATGGGTCGATGTTTGGCTGTACTATAAGGACAGGAAGGACCTCCTGTGCCGACATTGCATTTTCGTAATCCTTTCCGATTGATATTGACGCCACTATCGGAAGTGTAAGGAGCATGGCGTATCCTAGTATGGAAGCAGTCTTCGCCTTGATGTTGAAGCTGTTCCATGAACCGTCGGAAAGAGATGTCATGAGACCGAAAAGTCCCAGATTACAGCCCCAGATCCATAATGAACCACCGAGTGAACCGGTAAATTCATACCATTGTACTGCCCATATGCTTCGGCCGAAGGAGTTTCCAAGAACTAGCCATGGCCATGATATCTCGGCGTCGAAATAGAATCTTTCCCATGCTATCCATGTTACAGCAAGAAATATATATGGCAGACTTCCGCTGAATTTCTTCTTGCTGAGCCTGAAGAGACCGAAGATGAGCGACATCTGAAGCGAATTTGCCAGGATGGCGAAGATTCCTCCACCGATTGTGGCATTGCATACCCAGAAAGTCGTTATTGTGTTCCATAATACAAATGCCGAATAATGATATCGCCATATATGCTTCTTTCCAGACAGGTCTGCGATCCTTTCCATACATAGCAGCGGAATCAGGCCGAAAAGAGAAAGAAGTCCGGTGTTAGGAATTATATAAGGGATTGACATCATTACGGCAAAAATCACGGCCAGTCCCCAGATGATTATATTTTCTTTTTTCATTTGCAGTCGTTATAAGTCAGCATGGGCAAAGATAGAAATAAAATTGCTATATTTGTCCGTTTATACATTACTTGAATTATGCTGCTTGATATCTTTTATGGCCTTCTTGTGGGAATATGTGCGTCGGTGCCTATCGGACCGATTGCAATATTCGTTATGCAGAAGTCGCTTAGCAAAGGACATAAGGCCGGCTTTGTTGCCGGTCTTGGAGCCAGTCTCGTCGATACCATCTATGCTGTCATAGCAATTTTTGCCTTGGCATTTGTGCAGGTCTTCATAGAGACGCATCAGAATATGATCCTTATTGTAGGAGGTGCAGTCGTGGCCCTTCTGGGATTGAAGATGACTTTTTCAAATCCATTCCGCAAGAGAATGAAAGGAGGAGATTCAGGCATATCCGCTAAGGATTTTGCTCAGGCGGTTGCTATGGGATTTTCAAATCCGGGAGCGGTCTTTGTGATGTTCACTCTTTTTGCCTTTTTCGGACTTGCTGATGATTCTCCTCAGACATGGGAGGTCGCTCCTATAATCCTGTCGGTAAGTACAGGTTCTGTACTTTACTGGTTAGGCCTGTCATGGGCGATCAGTAAGTTCAGGACGAGATTCAGATTGAGGACCATCCTTCTGATCAGCAGGATTATGGGGTCTGTGATAGTAATTCTGGGAATTGCCCTGCTTGGCGAAGGCCTCTTTCAGGTGATTTTTAATTAATAGCTGTTTGTTATGGAAAGTTCAAAGGTATATTTTACTGATCTAAGGACAAAACCGGGGTATGACCTTCTTACAAAGCTGGAAAAACTTGTCAGAAGGGCAGGCATCGCCGATATTGACTTTAACGGTAAGTTTACAGCTATAAAGATACATTTCGGGGAACCTGGTAATTTGGCGTACATTCGCCCCAATTATGCAGCCCGCATCGTCGATATCGTGAGGTCTCTGGGAGGCAAGCCGTTTCTGACTGATGCAAACACCCTCTATTCAGGAGGACGTTCCAATGCTGTCGATCATCTTCATGCAGCAATGGAAAACGGATTCAATAGAATTACGGCACATGCAGACGTGATTATTGCAGATGGCTTGAAAGGAACCGATTATAAGGAGATTCCTTGTGGAGGAGCTTATTGTCCGTCTCCAAAGATAGGAGCTGCTATTGCAGATGCGGATATTGTGATTTCCATGAATCATTTCAAGGGACACGAGCAGAGCGGATTCGGTGGGGCCCTGAAGAACCTGGGAATGGGATCGGCCAGTGTCGGAGGAAAACTTGAACTTCATTCTTCATCTCAACCATACATAGATGCAGATAATTGCATCGGCTGCAGGATATGTGAAAGATATTGCCGTCATGATGCCGTCAAGGTTGTAGAGGGCATGGCTGTCATAGATTATGACAAGTGCGTTGGATGCGGACAGTGTGTGGCTGTGTGCCAGAAGTCTGCTGCAGTGATCAAGGATTATGATACATCTGAAGTACTTAACAGCAAGATTGCCGAGTATGCACTTGCAGTCGTGAAGGGTAAACCCTCTTTTCATATAAGTTTCATAATGAATGTCTCACCTAACTGTGACTGCTGGAATCATAATGATGCAGCCATAGTCCCTGATCTGGGAATTGCTGCATCCTTTGACCCGGTTGCCTTGGATTGTGCTTGTGCGGACATTGTGAAGGCGGCTCCGAGTCTTCATGGCAATGCTATTTCAGATAAGGACCATGAGCATTCCGAACATTGCAGCTGCGGACAGAATCATAGGGGAGAAGACAAATTCCGTCTGGTGCATCCTGACACTGATTGGGAGGCAGGAGTAGAGTATGGAGAGAAGATAGGATTGGGAAACAGAAGTTATACATTGATAAAGATCTGATATCATGGCAGAGAAGAAAAAGGAAGTTAAGAAAGGCGGTTTTTTCAGTAACTGGATTGTACGCAATCTATTGGCCGCTTTTATAATTGTTGCAGTACTTATTGTTGCTGCTATGATGTTTCTTGATATTGTGACGATGCACAATCAGGAGTACATCGTTCCGGATCTGACAAATGTGCAGGTTGATGAAGCTCAGAGTATTGCTGATGCAGCTGGCATGAGGGTAGAGGTTATCGATTCGGTTTTTGTCAAGAGGATGAAGAAGGGTGCTGTCTACAGACAGAATCCGGTTGCCGGAACCAAAGTGAAGAAAGGAAGACGGATCGTACTTACAATAAATGCTGTAAATGCAAAGAAGGTCACCATGCCTAATCTCATAGGTTACTCCATGAGGCAGGCTAAGGCGGAACTTCTTTCCAGAGGACTAGTGCCAGGAAAGCTTATATATGTTCATGATATTGCTACGAATAATGTCCTCAGGCAGCTTCATGGCAATTATGAGATCGAACCTGGTGTTCTGGTAGAGAGTGAGTCTGTCATCGATCTTGTTCTTGGTCTCAACTCAAGCGACAATATGACCTGTGTGCCGGATGTCATAGGTCTGAAAAAAATGAGTGCGGTCGATGCTGTTATGAACAATTCGTTGAATATAAAGAGATTACGTTTTGATGATACAGTCAAGGATTATGATGATAGCTTGAGTGCGGTTGTCTATAGACAGGTACCGGGAGGTTCGGACAGCATCAGAGTCCGTATGGGTGCAGATGTGACCCTGTATCTGACCAAAGATGAGGCTAAGGTTCCTCAGAGAAATGTAGAAACGAGCAAAAGGTAGTCTTTATGATAGATCTTCAGGAATTATATGACGATTCTGCAATGACAGGCGGAGAAGCTGTTTATGATGATGAACAGCAGGAAATGTTCGAACATTACCGCTTTGATATTTCTGCCGGTCAGGTTCCTATGAGGGTGGATAAATATCTCTCTACCCACATGGAATACACTTCCCGTCATCGTATCCAGCTTGCAATAAAGGCGGAATATATCAGGGTGAATGACAAGATCGTCAAGGCGAATTATGTGATCCGTCCCGGTGATGTGATCAAATTCGTCATGCCTTATCAGAGGAGGGGACTGGAGATTCTTCCGGAGAACATACCGTTGAATATAGTATATGAAGATGATGATGTTCTCGTTCTGAACAAAGAGGCCGGTATGGTAGTTCATCCTGGCCATGGCCATTTCAGTGGAACGCTTGTAAATGCATTGGCACATCATCTTGGCATTTCACAGGGCCCGGATGCAGAGGATGAGAGAATGGGAGTCCTTGTCCACAGAATCGACAAGGATACTTCCGGACTTCTTGTCGTGGCTAAGAATGATGAGTCCCAGCTGGATATGGCAAAGCAGTTTTTCGTTCATTCGATAGAAAGAAGATATGTCGCCATAGTCTGGGGAAATCTCAAGGAAGATGAAGGAACCATCATAGGAAACATCGGACGGGATCCTAATGACAGAATGAGGTTCAGGGTTTTTCCTGAGGGAGATCATGGTAAACACGCAGTTACCCATTACAAGGTTCTTGAAAGATTCGGATATGTGACTGTCGTAGAATGTCGTCTGGAAACAGGCCGTACCCATCAGATTCGTGTACATTTCAACTGGATAGGCCATCCGCTTTTCAATGATGAAAGATACGACGGTGCCGAGATACGCAAGGGAACTATCTATGCTAAATATCGCCAGTTCATAGAGAACTGTTTCAGGCTTCTGCCTCGTCAGGCTCTTCATGCAAAGACCTTGGGCTTTGTACACCCTAAGACAAAGCAGATGGTACGCTTTGATTCTGAACTTCCGGAAGATATGCGTTCTCTGATAGAGAAGTGGAGGAAGTATTCCGAGAATATGTCCCAGTTCCTTGAGGAAGAATGAAGATTGTAGCTGCATCTGATTCTTTCAAGGGATCGCTGACTTCTCTGGAGGTGGCGGAATATGTAGAGCTTGGCGTACATGATATCTTTCCATGCGGTGAGGTGATAAAGCTATGTGTGGCCGATGGTGGTGAGGGAACTGTTGACGCCCTGTATAGCAATCTGTCAGGTAAAACAATAAGTATTCAGGTATCGGACCCTTTGGGGAGAAAAATCCAGGCTTCCTACTTCATGACAACTGACGGACATACCGCTGTTGTCGAGATGTCGGCAGCCAGCGGCCTTCCTTTGCTGGATCCATCTGAATATAATCCCATGAAGACTTCGACTTATGGAACGGGAGAACTGATATCCGATGCATTGTCAAGAGGGTGCAGACGATTTCTCGTAGGTATTGGAGGAAGTGCAACAAATGATGCAGGAATGGGGATGCTTGCAGCTTTGGGATATCGTTTTTATGATTCTCAAGGACAAAATCTTGATGCATCCGGATCATCATTGTCACTTATTTCCGGTGTTGATGTCACCCATGCTCATCCTGCTCTTGCTGAAGCGGAGTTCATTGTTGCCTGTGATGTCGATTCACCTATGTATGGGCCAGATGGAGCTGCGTATATATATGCACCTCAGAAAGGGGCAGATGAACACATGGTCAGATTGTTGGATAATGGTCTCCGACATTTTTCATCCATAGCGGTAAATGAGACAGGAAAAGATATCTCGGAGTTGCCAGGTGCCGGGGCGGCAGGAGGCTTGGGTGGCTGTTTCGTGGCCTTCCTGAATGCAAGTCTCACCAGTGGGGCAGATTTGATTCTTGACGCGATAGGATTTGATGATATTATTGAAGGTGCGGATCTGGTGGTAACTGGAGAGGGCAGGATGGATTCCCAGACCCTTAGGGGCAAGCTGCCGTTCAAGATAATGAGCCGTGCCGCATCAAAAGGCGTTCCGTGTGCGGCCGTGTGCGGAAGCTGTGTGTTGGATAAAAGTGCGGTCGGTAATTCCGGTTTTTACGTAGTACATCCGGTTACCCCTGTCGGAGTGTCTCTTGAAAAAGCCATGCAGCCCTCGACTGCCGGAGGTAATATAGGGCCAGTCGCGAAATATGCTTAAAAATATAATCAATTGATTGTCAATATGATAAATATTTTGTATCTTAGTAAGAGGAAATAAAAATTCCTCCGAACACCGTGGAAAAGTGAATTTCGGAGGAAATGAGCAAAAATA
>JAGAKH010000106.1 GCA_017625725.1 Bacteroidales bacterium
GATAATATGTCTATTTTTGTTCATGGCTAAAGGGTTCTATGTTTTTGTTTGGCGACTTTAATATAGTGATAATCACCGAATTATCAAACACTTTAGCCTTTTTTATTACATCATTTTAGCACTTGCGAAACTTAAATTATAAAGAATATTTCACAAACAAGCAAACTCCAAGCCCACTCACACCAAACATTCAAAGAGAAGGCTCAACCGATCCTCTATATTAGGGTTATTCCATCGGAAGCAGAACTCGTTAATATACCCAGCAGAATATCTCTTACTGATCCATTGGTATGTTCCTCTTATGAATCTGCGGAAGTGGGAGAATGCTCCTTCAAGCCTATTGGATGAATACCCATCATCACTCTTCCATAGACGAGTTCTGCGAGGCTCCGAAAAAGGTGCTGGAGGTACTTAGAGCGCCTATGGAGGATCGGAAGGTGACCATTTCCCGACTTTCCGACTTTGGCACGGGGCTCCGAGAGGGTACATAATAACGTGTTTTCATATCCTCCTCTCACGACGGTCATTTTGGAGTACCGTTATGAGGGTCCGTCCACAAGGGTTCAGCACAGTTCGCACAAGGTACAGGAAAAGCCATCTATTTGTATAGTAGGTAGCAAAATCGCATTCAAATGAAGAAAAAGCATAGCCACGGTACAAAGACACGGTTATTTATGTACCCTCGCCCCATTGTTTATGCTATTTATGAAAACATCTGCGGAAATATCTCGGATTAATCATATATTTGCCTGGACTTCATACATTTCGAGAGAGATGGGAGGGAGGTACGAAGAGACGGTTATGCGAAAAAGATAAATGTTATGAAAAAGACCTATCATCTATGCCTATCCGGCGGCGAGGAGATCCTGTTCAGGGGTGAAGCAGATTACAATAGGGGGTTCAACAGTTTCGCCCTTGCTCTTTACAAGACCGGTTCCACGGGACTTGCAGAATCATTCCAGTCAAACCATTGCCATATGATAGTCCAGACCGATGACCCCGACGGATTAATATATGCAATGAGACAGTCCTATTCCAAATATTTCAACCGGAAGTACGAAAGATCGGGAAGGCTTGGCGAGAAACGGCACTTCACAATGGAAATCGCAGGGTTGCATCATCATCTTGCAGCAATGACATACGTGATGAGGAATGCACTCCATCACGGTCTGGTCCCCATTCCCTATGCATATCCGCATTGTTCGGCAAACGCAATCTTCCGGAAAGAAATGGGCAAGAGACCGGAAGACAGGCTTCTTGACAGAAAATCATTCTACAGGTTCATCGGAAGAAAAGCCGAATGTCCGTCACATTACAGGATGAATGAAAACGGACTGTTTCTGAGGGAAAGCGTACTCGACATAGCTCAGGTAGAAAATATGTATGTGACCCCGAGAGCCTTCAACTACTATATGTCGAGAAAATCCGGAGAAGAATGGGAAAGGGAGCAAGAGAAGGACAACGTCACCAAAGAACCTGTCAATATCGAAGCCATCGAAGCCGGCATCAAAGGACAGACACTCGCGACAATGCTCATATATGAAAGCGGAAGAAACGACTACAGGAAAATCTCCGACATAGATCTTTGCACGGATATAGACCGCAAGATCGTACCGGAATACGGGAAAGCATCCGTCTACCACCTGTCCCGGACGGAGAAACAGCAGATCGGAGAAGCCCTCTACCGCCAACACCGCATCGGAGAAGCACAGATCAGACGCTGCCTTGCATTATTCTGAAAACAGACCGTCGGTACACAAAACAGTTGTATTTTGTACCGACGGTCAATTTCACCTGACATTCAGCGCGCCATTCCGCATCCACTGTCCAATAAAACCAAACTCCTTGTACCGTAGATGCAAAGAGTCGTTCCAGATTTCCGACTCCGGCACGAGGCCAAGAAACCATTATTCCTGTACGCAGCGGACGGTATGTCCGTATGCACGTGGCACCCAACCAGATGAGATTCCACTCCTCCGAACAAAGTCAATATGATAAGATAAACCAATATTACTTGAAGAGCGCACAGAGGAACTCCAATAATATCCGATGACTCCTCTGCCTGTGGCGTCAGTAGTATCATTTATACCATCGCGTTGGCCTGCTGCAGGAAGAAAGATCTGAGGAACATCATTATCGTAAGCGGAGGTACCACTGAACCAATATCCAGACCGACCTTGTTCATCTGCTGTCCAATCGGAGTAATTTTCCACGAGCACACTCAACTCCGTATATGTGGGAACCCTCCAGCCGACCGGACAAGGATCATATTCAGCCTTATCGGGATTTTCCTCCGTACCAGCATTCCATAAACGTTCGTTTTGCGGATATGCCCAATCAAAATTATCCCTTGTATTATTATAATAGAAGCAATTCTTGTAATACACACTATTAGCTTCACTTACCGAAACGGGACCTCTGACGATATTCGGAACCGTCTTATCTTTGCCAACTCCTTGATCGGTTCCTTGGACATCATCAACATACCCATCATATCCCTGACCGTATCTTCTTCCCCATTGGTAAAGTTTGCCGTATGGATAATCCGTTTTATGATATCCGCAATTCACCGGAGCCCAGACCACACCATCAATCTCGACACCCTTGCCCTGATTGACACTAAACTCATCCACATAATCCACCTTTTTCACAGGATTTACTTCAATTGTACATCTTGCCGCCTTCATTCCAGCCATTGCCGTCACAACGGTCGTACCGTGACCTACTGCCTTTATGGTTCCATTTTCATCCACAGAAGCCACACTTGGATCATCAGACCACCAATATGGCGACTGATGAGTAGCATCCGACGGGAAAATCGTGGCCGTCAGCAATTCTGACTTACCGACAGTCAAAACGATATAACTCTCATCCAATCCGATAAAGTCTGCAGGAAGCAGTTCCCTATCATCTTTTACACAACGTACAGAACATCCTGACGCTCTTTTGATCTCACTTCCATATCTGGCAAAAGTGGCATTGAAAAAGTAATTAGCGGAACGACCGTTTGCTGGATATGAGCTCCAATAATGACCCTCATAACCACGCAGCACTGCACTTTGGGAGTCTCCGGACAATATACCTGCCGCAGGTATAAATACTTTTGGAACATCAGGATTCTCATAGTACGGAGCTGAACCGCAGAAATAAAAGCCATTCAACCCATTCTCCTTTTCTATCCAGCCTGTAACTTCAGCCCACAACCGTGCAAGTTCACCCTTAGTCGGAACACGCCATCCATCCGGACAAGGATCGTATTCTGTCTTTATCGGATCCGCATCAGTACCATTGTTCCAAAGTTTATCGATCGGCCAGTCCAGCCAATCGTCATTACCCACCGTAGAGGTCAGATAACAGACATCTGAATTCTCTATCCTTTGCGCTTCATATAAAGAAACACCGGCATCAGCATATACAGGCTCTTGTGCATCTGAATAACTTCCGGATTTACTATCGTTATACCAAAGACTTCCAACATATCCTTGACCATATCTTCTACCCCATTGATATAGCTTTCCAACCTTGAAATCGGTTGCATGATATCCGCAGTTCACCGGAGCCCAGACAACGCCGTCGATCTCGATTCCCTGACCGTGATTTATGCCATATTCATCGATATAGTCACCTGCTTGACGTATTATGCCGTCATATTCCTGTACCGGCATCCTACGGATCTTGGAGCGGATTATTGGATTCGGCTTTGCCGTAACATAGTTTTTCGAGCCGCCTCTTGTATCGGTGACAGTGACGACAAAGCCTTCTTCAAACGGAACCGGCGGAAGAGCAATTATGAATGAAGTCGGGACATCAGCATCTAGTGCGACGCCATCCTCACCGCAATCAAGGGTCACTGTAGTACATTCATCCTCAAGCAGTTCGACAGAAGGCTCTGTACCATATGCAGCTGAAACCGAAGCAATTCCGGCAAGGATCTCAGACGAATTGCCCTTAATGCTGACAGATCTGATAGAACCGGATCCTTTCAATTGAAGCATAATGGCACCGCAGACATTCCTGAAACTGTATTCCTGCTGAACAACATCTTTGGTAACTGCCACCATAGGGTATGCCCCTTCTGGAAATGAGTCCGGGACATATTTCTGAGCCGACGGAAAAACAACGAACAACATATATCCTGAATCTCTGGAAGTGCAGGAGAATTCACAGAACGGATACCAGGCTATGTTATTGGAAAGCTGAACATCGCTGACTTCTCCTTTATAGGTCTCGTCCTTCTCGAAAACAGCGGTTGTACTACCTTCTGAGCCGGATTTGACATTGAAGCGGTTGACGGTGGCATTGCCCAGACATACCGCGATCTGATCGCCTTCATTCCACAGAACCTCCGTCCCTTCAAGATATGTCCTGGTCGAAAGATCCGCTACCGTCTCGACAGAAGCATAGATCTCCATCACATCATTACCGGATTCAGTGGTTTCTACCTCCTCACGCTGACAGCCGGCAGCAATTGTCAGAAGCGAGAATCCGAAATAAAAAAACGACTTCTTCATAACCATACCTCCCCTACCATTCACCGTCAAGAAATTCGACATCTTCTGTTCCGCTGCCGCAGAACATTCCTTCCGGACATAGCTCCAGAATAATGATCGACGGAGAAGAATACAACATTTCCTCCTCCGAATAACCTGTGATTGCTTTGCCCATAGCGATTTTATTTAATATGAACCGCAAATTTAAGAATCTGCAGAACAACATTCAAGTGCATTATGGTTAATTTGAATGATTTTCAGGCATTTTCTGACATAAAATAAATTTTAGGTAACATAAAAAATATTTTATGTGCCTCATATTGGCACAAGCATATAATATCTTTGCCTCCGTAAAAAAATAAAGGAGGTTAATATGTGGTTCGCAATCATTGTTTTCGTAAGTCTGTCAGTAGAAGTCCTCAGCTATCTCAGCGGAGGAGAAATCTAAGGGATCTTGAATATTTTTATTATCAGGGGCGACATTTATAATTTTTTGACAAATTATCAGGGCTATTCAGTAATAATTCGTTATATTTGTGGGATTATACAACAATTAACAACCAGATATACCTACAGATATGACAGACCGCAGATCATTCATCAAAAAAGCGGCAATGGCAACAGCCGCTGCAGTCACTGCACCGAATCTGATCGGTGCAATGGGTGGAAATGATAAAATCATCAAGGACAGAGGTTATAAAATGACCGAGGGCGGACTTATTGTTCCGAAGGACAACGGGTTACGCATCACCGGAACATTCCTTGACGAAATCTCTCATGATATTCCACACCAGAACTGGGGTGAGAAGGAATGGGACCAGGATTTTGCATATATGAAGGCGATCGGCATAGATACGGTCATCGACATCAGATGCGGATACAGAAAATTCATAACATACCCTTCACCTTATCTCCTCAAGAAAGGCTGCTACATGCCATCCGTAGACCTTATTGACATGTTCTGCAGACTTGCACAGAAACATGGAATGAAGTTCTATCTCGGACTTTATGACTCAGGGGTATACTGGGACACCGGAGACATGAGCCATGAAATCGAAGACAACAAATTCGTCATCGAGGAAATCTGGAACATGTACGGAAGCAAGTACAGCAGTTTCGGAGGATGGTACATCAGCACCGAGATCAGCAGAAATACAATCGGAGCCGTGGACACATTCCACGCAATGGGTCAGCAGTGCAAGGAGGTTTCAGGAGGTCTTCCTACATTCATATCTCCTTGGATCGACGGCAAGAAGGCTGTAAGTGCCGCCGGTGGTGCAATCACAAAGGAAGATGCCGTTTCAATCGAAGCACATGAAAGAGAGTGGGAGCAGATATTCGCCGGTATTCATGACGTTGTTGATGCAGTGGCTTTCCAGGATGGTCATATCGACTACGACGAGCTGGACGCATTCTTCAGTGTCAACAAGAAACTTGCAGACAAATACGGAATGCAGTGCTGGACAAATGCAGAGAGCTTCGACCGCGACATGCCGATCAAGTTCCTGCCGATCAAGTTCGACAAGCTCCGTCTCAAGCTGGAGGCAGCTAAGAGATGCGGCTACGATAAGGCTATCACCTTCGAATTTCCTCACTTCATGAGCCCTCAATCAGTATACGGAGCTGCAGGTAATCTATACAACAGATATAAGGAATACTTTAACATAAAATAAAATGGCAAAGAAAGGTATCGGATACGTTATTTTCATGGCTGTGGTTGCAGCCATCGGAGGAATCCTTTTCGGATATGATACAGCTGTAATTTCAGGAACTACAGCTATCGTAAAATCACAGTTCGGTCTCTCAGACATGATGGAGGGATGGTACGTAGGATGTGCCCTGATAGGTTCGATCGGCGGAGTCCTCGTAGCAGGCAGTCTGAGCGATTACCTCGGCAGAAAACTCACTATGCTCATTTCTGCAGCACTTTTCAGCATCTCAGCCATCGGATGTGCTGTATGCGGAAGTTTTGACGGGCTTGTTGCATACAGAATAATCGGAGGAGTAGGAATCGGTATTGTTTCTATCGTTTCACCTATCTATATATCCGAAGTTTCCCCTGCCAAGATACGCGGTACATTGGTATCACTCTATCAGCTTGCTGTTACCATCGGTTTCCTTCTGGCATACATGGCCAACTGGATAATCGACTCCAACATCGACCCTACCATCACAGGAGAAGGACTCTCGCTTGGACAGAGAATGTTCAACACCGAGGCATGGAGAGGAATGCTCGGCAGCGAGACCATACCTGCACTTCTTTTCTTCTTCATCATCTTCTTCATTCCAGAAAGTCCTAAGTGGCTGATTGTAAAAGGAAAGATGAGCAAGGCAGCTACAGTATTATCAAAGATATATGCCAGCGAGGCTGAGGTCAAGGATGAGATTGCTTTAACTTCAGAATCACTAAAAGGTGAGGATAAAGGCAAATGGTCCGACCTTCTTAAACCAGGCATCCTTGTAGCGGTAATTGCCGGAAGTGCCATCGCGATTCTCGGTCAGTTCATGGGAGTGAATGCAGTCCTTTACTATGGGCCTAAGATCTTTGCTGATGCCGGATTCGACAATCCTATGTTCTCAACAGTTCTTGTGGGAGTTGTCAACTGCGTCACTACTATATTGGCCGTATTCATCATTGACAAGGTCGGAAGAAAACAGCTTATCTACTGGGGTGTTTCAGGCATGATCATATGTCTTGTAGCCATAGGCATCTATTTCACATGGGGGGCATCCCTCGGTCTCGGCAACGGATTCATGCTCACTTTCTTCCTTGCGTACGTATTCTGCACTGCAATTTCAATCTGCGCTGTAGTGTTCGTCCTTCTTTCGGAAATGTATCCGAACAGCGTACGTGGACGTGCAATGTCTATTGCAGGCTTTGCCCTATGGATCGGAACCTATCTCATCGGCCAGCTTACACCGGTTCTCCTCGGATGGAGCCAGGCAGGCACATTCTTCCTGTTTGCCGTCATGTGCGTTCCTTATATGCTGATCATGTGGAAGGTAATTCCGGAAACTACAGGAAAGACACTGGAAGAAATCGAAGAATATTGGACAAACAGAAAATAATGAAACGACTAACACTATTATCATGCGTCCTTATTGCAGCCATATCCTGCTGCAGGACCCATTCAGAAGTGGAAATCGTTCCGTTCCCGAATGAGATTTCGATCTGCAACGGAACATTTGATGCCGGCTCAGCCACAGTATGCTGCAGTCCGGACATGGACCAGGCGAGCATTGATGCCGTAACCAGATTTGCAGACCAGCTTTCAATGGTAAGCGGCAATACAAGAAATGTTATTTCAGGCACGTCATCAAAGGGATTTGTCTTTGAAAAGGACGCCAGCCTCTCCAAAGAGGAATATATCCTTGAGGTCGGCAAGAAGGCTGTCAATGTCAAGGCATCATCTCTGAACGGTTTCGTTTACGCCATCCAGTCGATCAAGCAGCTTCTTCCTGTGGAGATTTTCGGTAATTCTCCTGCAGAAGGAAAAGAGTGGAAGATGCAATGCGTCAAGATAAAGGATGCCCCGAGATTTGCATACAGAGGCATGCATATGGACGTATCACGCCACTTCTTCGACGAAGCTCAGGTCAAAAGATACATTGACATAATGGAGGTTCACAAGCTTAACACCCTTCACTGGCACCTTACCGACGATCAGGGATGGAGGATCGAGATCAAGAAATATCCTCGTCTTACTGAAATCGGCTCGATAAGAAAGGAGACTTTGGTCGGTCATCTGTTTGAAAGCAACACATATGACGGCACTCCATACGGCGAAGGCTGCTGGTTCACTCAGGAGCAGATAAAAGACATAATAGATTACGCAGCTGCAAGGGGAATCACCATAATCCCGGAAATAGACCTTCCAGGACATATGCTTGCCGCACTCTGTGCCTACCCACAGTTCGGCTGCACCGGTGGCCCATACGATGTTTGGGGAAGATGGGGCATCTCTGATGACGTACTTTGTGTCGGCAAGGAAGAAACAATGCTTTTTCTTGAAGACATATTGTCCGAGGTTGCAGATCTCTTCCCATCTGAATACATCCATATCGGTGGTGATGAGTGCCCTAAGGTCCGTTGGGAAAAATGTCCTCGCTGTCAGGCGAAGATTGCCGAGCTTGGGCTGAAGGATGACGACAAGCACACAGCTGAGCACTATCTTCAGAGCTATGTGACTGACAGGATCGGCAAGTTCCTCAACTCAAAAGGCAAGAAGATAATCGGGTGGGACGAGATTCTTGAAGGAAAGATTGCACCTGATGCGACTGTGATGTCATGGAGAGGCACTTCAGGAGGCATTGAGGCAGCAAGGCTCGGCCACGACGCAATCATGACTCCGAACACCTTCTTCTACCTTGACTACTACCAGTCAATTAACACCAGTGAAGAGCCACTGGGAATCGGAGGATATCTTCCTGTAGAAAAATGCTATTCATACGAGCCTTTCGTTGACGGTATGACAGAAGAAGAAAAGGCACATATAATCGGCGTGCAGGCCAATCTATGGACAGAATACATATCCACTGACGAACATCTCGAGTACATGCTTCTGCCACGCATGGCAGCTTTGAGCGAAGTGCAGTGGTGTCTTCCTGAAAACAAGAGCTGGGAGCGTTTCCTGGAAAGTGCCGATGACTTCTGCGGAATCTACGACGCAATGGGTTACAATTACGCCAAGCATATATTCAAGACCGATGGCAGGATAGATGTCAAGGACGGCAAGGTTCTTCTCACATTGGTAACGCAGGGCAGCACTCCGATCAGATATACTTTGGACGGCAGTGAACCGGACGAAGGCTCAATGCTGTACGTAGAGCCTATATGCATCAGTTCTTCATGCACGGTAAAGGCCAAATCAGACAAGCCTGGAACAAAGGTATATACAAAGGAATTCAAGGCACACAAGGCACTTGGAAAAGCCGTAATGATGAATGTCAAGCCGACACAGAACTACACATACCATGCTCCTGACCTTCTGACAGACGGAGTGAACGGAAAGGATACATACACCAGCGGAGACTGGGCAGGATGGTATTTCGAGCCATTCGACGTGACCGTGGATATGGGAGGAGAGGTCGCATACAGTAAAGTGACACTCGGCGTGTTCGTAAACAAATGGGACGATGTGTTCAATCCTACAGGACTGACAATAAGCACCTCCGATGACGGTCAGACATTTACTAAGGTAGCAGAGGCTTCATATGAAGTAGAAGGAATCGATGTCCCTAACGGGATCAGAAGCTATACCCTTTCATTTCCCGAAACATCAGCAAGATATGTAAGAGTACTTGCAAACACCTTGACCTCACTGCCTGAATGGCACGACAGAAAGGGACGAGGAGGTTTTCTATTCGTAGATGAAATAAGCGTCAACTAAAACTTTGACTATGAACGACACTTTTTTAGGCAACATTGACAGCAAGAATGCCATCCTGAAGCAGAATATTATAAGTCTCTGCATCAATGAGGGTGACTACAGCATCGCTGAACTAAGCAAAGAACTGAACACCAGTATTCCGACAATCACAAAACTGGTGGTGGAGCTGATCGAAGACGGCATACTGATAGACATGGGCAAACAGGGGACCAATGGAGGCCGAAGGCCAAGCATCTACGGGCTTAACCCTGCTGCCGGATACTTTATCGGTATCGACATAAGAAGACATCACTACAGTATTGCAATAATTGACTTTAAAGGTCAGACTGTAAGCTATAATGATGACCGGCCTTTCGTTCTTGGTAACTCAGAGGAGTCATTCAAGGCACTCTGCAAAGATATAACCAAGTATCTGAAAAAGACCGGAATCGATCCAAAGAAGGTAAAGGCCTACGGCTTCAACCTGAGCGGCCGCGTGAACAACGACACGGGTTATTGCTTCACCTACTTCATCGGCGAAGACAGACCGATTGCATCCCTGCTGGAAGAAGAGCTTTCTGCTCCTGTATTCGTGGATAATGACTCAAGAGCAATGACATATGGAGAATATATCTGCGGAGCAGGAAAGAACGTGAAGAACATGCTGCTTATAAATGTGACATGGGGGCTTGGAATGGGAATGATCCTGGACGGCAAGCTTTCATACGGTAAGTCAGGATTCTCGGGAGAAATCGGTCACTTTCCTCTTCTGAATAACGACCAGATATGCCAGTGCGGAAAGACGGGATGTCTGGAAACAGGAGCATCCGGCTCGGCTGCTCACAGAATCATTCTTGAAAAGCTTGCAGAAGGAAGGGCTTCTGTACTTTCGGAAAAATATAACAGGAAAGAGAATATTACAATTGAGGATATCCTTGATGCCGTCAATGAAGAAGATGTTCTTGCAATCGAAACCATAGAAGAAATCGGTTCTGTTCTTGGAAGAGCCATAGCCGGACTGATCAACATCTTCAATCCTGAACTGATAGTGATAGGTGGCCGATTCGCAAGTGCGAAGGAATACATGCTGCTTCCTATAAGAAGTGCCGTACAGAAACATTCCCTCAAGCTTGTAAGCAACGACACAACTATCCGTTTTTCAAAGCTTGGCAAGAAAGGAGGTCCTATCGGAGCGAGCCTTCTTGCACGAAGCAAATTCCTCGGACTGCTTTAAGGACGTTCTATGTGACGGGATCTCTTGAATAACTTTATAGAATCTTCAAGACGCTTCTTCTCAGATCCGGGCAATGCCCAAGAGAGGAAGCGTTCTCTTATATAGTCGACTGTCTGGGAAGTCGGATGACACATATCTTCAGCATAGAAACGGTAGTCCCTCAGTTCATCCATGACTATCTCATAGGCAGGAAAATAATCTGCCCTCTGTCCATACTCCCCTGCCAGTAGATTGTCGACTCCGAGGAGAAGGGCAGATTTGCTGATCTGATTGCCATGGGCTCCATCCTTGAAATGACGGATCGGACTGACGGTAAAGATGAATTCCTTTTCAGGGCATAGGTCCATGATATGTTTCAGCACCCCGGTCACTTCCTCCACTGGCAGGCGTTCCCTTACAAACTCAGATGAATCACGTTTGAGACAGTTCGAAACGATGATATTCTTCCGGACATGTCTGAAACACCATGCCGTTCCAAGAGTAATCACAATCTTGGTGCAGGTCCGGAAAAATTCAGCAGCCTCGGATAAAGCAGCATTTGCGTTTGTCAGAAAGTCTTCTGGAGAAAGGGCTGAAAAAGAAGTATGATGGGAAAAAGAGCATATCCTGTCAGATCCGCTCCCCATCATGACACACTCATCTTCTGTGAATGGACGTCCACTGACAAGTCTTTCCACCGAATTCATCACAGAAACCGGATTATATAAGGTTCCGAACGGATTGACACACACACTGAACCCGTAATCCTGAAGCTGGCGGCCGACATTATCGGCAAAACAGCTTCCGAGCATCATGATCCTGTCTTCGTATGATATGCCTGTCCTGCAAGAAGTATCGGCAACCGGTGTCTGTAGTTTCATATTGCAAAGTTGTCTTAAGCGGACAAAAGTATCAAAAATTATCATATCCTTTACACAAAAGTGTTATATTTGAGAGATTTTAACCGCCTTGCCATGAAAAATATAAGAATCATCTGCTGTATTCTCCTGTTTACATTGTCACAGCATATTCTGTCTGCTCAAAACGATGAAAAGGTCCGCTTTACATACGATGTGGATTTTGAGATGAATTTTGACAACAGAGAGTATTACAGAAGCAATTTTTCAAATTCAATGACCATATTCGGGGCAAGGCTGACCCCTTCTGCCGGAATTACCGTCAAGCAGGACGGTAAGATGGTACATAAGGTCATGGGAGGAATCGACATAATGAAGGATTTCGGTGCATCGATATCTCCAGCCAGCGTAACCCCGGAACACTCACCGGAATTGTCCGGCGATCAGCTGAACACAAACCTTTTCAGAGAAATAATCCTGTACTATGGCCTGACTGCCAGATCCGGAAACAACGATTTTTCCATGTACGCCGGAATCTTCCCACGCAGATTCTCCGAAGGCTCATACTCTACTGCATTCTTCTCTGACTCCTTGAAATTCTATGACAATAACTTCGAAGGATTGCTGCTGAAGCTCAAAAGGCCGAAAGCATATTTTGAACTAGGTTGTGACTGGATGGGACAATACGGCAATTTCAGAAGGGAGAAGTTCATGATTTTCACAAGCGGTGAAGGCAAAGTCTGTCCGATGATATCGATAGGTTATTCAGCATACATGTACCACTTCGCATGTTCCAACGATGTTGACGGAGTCGTGGACAACATGCTGGTCAACCCGTATGCAAGGCTTGATCTTGGATCTAAGGTCGGATTTCAGGAACTTTCGGTCACATTGGGCTGGTTGCAGGGATTGCAGCATGACAGAAAGAATGTCGGACATTACGTATTTCCTGGAGGAGGAGAATTCAAGACCGAAATCAGAAACTGGAATGTCGGAATACGGAACAGTCTGTTCTGGGGTGATGACATGATGCCTTACTACAACAGCCGGGATGAAGGCGGATTCACATACGGAGAGAGGCTTTACATGGGAGATCCTTTCTACAGGATCAACGACGACGGAAGGATAGGGCCGGGAATATATGACATGCTGGAAATGTATTACGAGCCGCACCTGGGACGTTTCCTGGAAATCCGTATCGGAGCCCGCTTTCACTTCCACAGCCGCGGGTACTCAGGATGCCAGCAGGTCGTGAATTTCCGGTTCAATCTGCACGAAATGCTTGAAAGATAGATCAGATCACGCCTGAGCCTATCATTTCATCTTCATCATACCACACGGCAAACTGTCCTGGGGTTATTCCCCTCTGAGGCACGTCAAAAAGGATATACAGACCGTTTGCCCTCATTATCACACTGGCCTGCTGAAGAGGCTGACGGTAACGTATCCTGACCTTATATCGGCGAATCTCCCCCATCGCCATCTTCAGGTCCTCACGGATCCAATGAATATCCTCCGGTGCAACTCTCAAACAGCTTCTCGAAAGGCCTTTGTGGCCATGACCTTCTCCGACATAGATGACATTCGATTCCACATCAGTTTCTATGACGAATATTGAATCCTTGTGGCCTCCGATATTCAGTCCCTTCCTCTGTCCGATGGTATAGAACTGGGCACCCTCATGCTTTCCGACAATCTTTCCATAAGGATTTTCCTTATACCTTGTCTTCTTTATGTGCTTTCTTCCGCTTCTGTATGTTTCCGTTTCAAACCTGATGTCATATCTTACCGGCTGCGAAAGCCTGAGAAGCTGCCCGTCTGAAAGAAGAGCCACCTTTTCCATAGAGAAAGGACAGTCTGTAGGCTGGACCGGAACCGCTTTATCCTCAGACACATAGTCTGTAATCATTTTCAGTTCGACAGCATCGGATGCAAGAACAGAGGACAATGTGTTGCTGATGAATGCATATTGAGGGTCATTTTCGTAATAAGCATCAAAAACCTCCACTACATCTCCCTCTGAAGGCTTGAGTTTCTGCTGAAGGAATGTAGGAAGGTCCACTTTGCCGACAAAGCATATACCCTGTGAATCCTTCTTATCCGCAGACGGGAGGTCAGCCTCATGGGCAATCCTGCGTACTTCAGGCTTGATAATGTCTCCAATAGGGAAAAGAGCCTTGGAAAGCTGCTCCTGAGTCAGCTGGCAAAGGAAATAGCTCTGGTCCTTGTTCGGATCCGAGCCGGCAAGTATACGGTAAACCGGTCCGTCCTCTCCCTCGATCACTTCCTTTCTGCAGTAGTGTCCTGTAGCCACCATATCTGCCCCAAGTTTCAAGGCACATTTCATGAAGGCATCGAACTTGATCTCCCTGTTACACAAGACATCCGGATTAGGAGTCCTTCCTTTTGAGTATTCGTCAAACATATAGTCGACCACCCTTTTCCTATACTCTTCGCTCAGATCTACAAAATAAAACGGAATGCCGATCTTTCTGGCTACCATCTCCGCGACAAATCTGTCCTCCTCCCATTCACAGTCTCCGTGAAGGGTGGCGGATGCATCATGCCAGTTCTGCATGAAAAGAGCGAAGACATCGTAGCCCGCCTGCTTGAGCAGAAGAGCAGCCACACTTGAGTCCACACCGCCTGACAATCCGATGCAGACCTTCAGTTTATTTCCGTTTTCCTTAAGATTCTGAGGCATTTGAGCAAAAAGTATTATATTTGTAATCTGGAGGGCAAAGATAATTTAATTGATCTGTTATGACAAGCAAAGAGATAAAAATCGCCTATCTGGAATACGAGTCACTCGACCAGCTCAGCGAGACAGACCGTAAGGTTGCAGAAGCCGCAATCGAGGCTACAGGTTCAGCATATGCTCCATATTCTGAATTCAGTGTCGGAGCTGCGGTCATGCTTGATGACGGGCTGATCGTCAAGGGTTCCAATCAGGAAAACGCCGCCTATCCTTCCGGCTTATGTGCAGAGAGAACGGCCATGTTCTATGCAAGTGCCGAATATCCTGGAAAGGCTATGAAGACAATTGCCGTTGCGGCTGCCAAGGATGGCAAGCTCTGCAGTTCACCTGCAACACCGTGCGGTTCATGCAGACAGGTCATGGCACAATACCAGGGGAAAAGCGGCTCAGACCTAGCCATCATCCTCGTCGGCTCGGATAAGATCTGGAAATTTTCCAAAGTCGACTACCTCCTTCCACTTATCTTCGACAGCATCTGATGCCTCAATGAAGTCAACGGACTGTTGCTGGAATATAATCCTCTGTCCAAGATGGTTGAAGGTCTTGATTACAAGGGGTTGAGGTCGGTAAGGCCCTACCCTTACAATCAATTGGGTTCAGTTTTTTTTGCTACGGTAAAAAAAATAATTACCTTTGCAGTCGGGAAAGTCATACACGACCAGCTCCCTCTGAATTCCCCCAGGGCCGGAAGGCAGCAAGGGTAGGAGGTCGTAGCGGTGCGATGTATCAAGCTTTCCCTTTTTTTATTTGGCGATATGAAGATAACATTACCTATAGCACTTGCATTGTCACTGCTTCTTCATGCAGGCTGTAACAGTCTGGAAGACATTCCGTCCGACAATCCCGACGACGATATTCCTGATACGGAAGTGACTGACAGCACCGAGGTTAAAGATACAATTCCACCAATTGACAGTTCGGCAATCGAAAAGCCTGATGTTCCTCCTGTGATTTCGGGAGAGTTATCTGACCCCGGCCTCCTGTATGTATGGGATGGAAGCGTAATCCCTGAAATCACAGTCCATATTACTGAAGATGAGTGGAACAGACTACTGCTCAGGTATGATGAATTCAGCCATAATGTAGACTATTTCCATGCCGACTTCACATACAGGAAAGGCGATGAAACCTTTTTCATAGAAGACGGAGGTCTGAGGCTCAGAGGCAACACTTCCCGCCGCAGACCTGAAGGAAGACCAGGAGAACTTCATAACAGCAAGGATCCGGACTGGCACCACTGCCACTTCGGCATCAATTTCAGAAAATACCATAAAGACAGCGACCACACGATAAAGGGAATCAGAAAAGTAAACCTGAAATGGTTCAAGGACGATCCTTGTTATGTCAGAGAACTATATTGCTACGACCTTTTCAGAAGATACGGAATCTGGACAGCGGCATATTCGACATATTGCCGTCTATGGATAGATGTAGAAGGAGACAGCAATCCGGTCTATTACGGTGTATACAATATGATCGAACCTATCGATGACGAGTTCATTGAAAGACGAGTCGAAGGGATGTTCAAGAAGGAGGACGGATTCCTTTGGAAATGCTGCCACAACGGCAATAAGGCCGACCTCAACGGTACTGACGGAGATTTCGCCCCCGACCTTGACAACGGAATAAACTACACCTATGAGTTCAAGGGAGACGAAGAGGATTTCGCCGAGGCGGAAGCCCAGCTCAAGGACTTCATACTTAAACTATCCGGCAAGGGTGAGGAAAGCTTCTACAAATGGATACAGGAGGTGTGTGATGTGGAATTCCTGCTCAAGACATACGCTGTCAATGTAGCTGTCGGAATGTGGGATGACCATTGGAACAACGGCAACAACTTCTATCTCTACTTCAACACCAGAGATAAGTACGACTACGAGTTCTTCTTCATCCCATACGACTACGACAACACCCTTGGCACAAGCAACACCTACGATCCCGCCAGACAGAATCCATATGACTGGGGAAATGACGGTCTGCTTATGGAGAGACTCATGAGGTTTGATGATTTCAAGGCTATTTACAGAGATGCATTGAAGGAGCTTGCCGACCCTGCAAGACAGCTTTTCCATCCGGATGCCAGCATTCCGAGAGTGCTGGACTGGCAGGAAAAGATATCTCCTTACGTTTTCAATGGCACAGGAGAAGATATAAGCATCTACGACAAGCCTGGTTCATGGGGACATTATGGTCACTACAGACTGATGACGGACGGCTCCGACAACTTCTTCAGGGTAAAGACCGAGACTATCAACAATATGAAATAGACCGATATTGAAAAAGATATCTACATACCTCCTGGCTCTGGCCGTTATGGCAGGACTTGCAGGATGCAGTGAAAAGATTGAAATGCCAGATGACCCCGGCACATATCCTCCTGACACCCTGAGCAAGCCTCCCGTCGACACGAGTGACACTCCAGACCAACCGGCCGGCAATCTCGGAAAGTCCTATCTTTGGGATGAGTCTTGCGTTCCGGAAATTCACATAAGCATCACGGAAAAGCAATGGAACTCCCTTCTGAAAAGCTGTGACACCAAGCTTGGAATCTCCAGTCACTCGGAATGCAACGTAAGATTTGTAAAGGACGCTGAAGAGAAGACAGTCGAGGCTGCAGCCATAAGATTATACAACAATTGGGATGGCAATCGTCCGGAAGGTGAAAAGGGTGAGACCCACAAGCCTTCAGGAGCGAAATGGAATTTTGCCAATTATGAGATCAACTTCTCAAAATATGTTGGAGACAGGACTCTCGAAGGAGTAAGGAAGATTATCCTCAAGTCATGCTACAACGACCCATCGTATGTAAGGGAGAAATTCAGCTTCGACACTTTCAGGAAGGAAGGAATCTGGACAATTCCATACAACACCTACTGCAGATTGTGGATACATGTGGAAGGAGATCTGAAATCGACATACATGGGCGTGTATCAGATGATAGAAAGCATTGACCAGCAATATCTTTCAGAAAGGATCAACCAATTGATGGGACTGACTGAAGGCAATCTGTGGAAATGCGGAAACAACGGAGTTGCAATGAACAATGCCAATCTGTCAGGTTCTTCAGGCACCTACGGAGCCGATATGGACGAAACCAAGGAATACACCTACATGCTGATGACCAATCTGACGGGATTCAAAGCTGCAAAAGAACAGTTCGATTCATTCACTTCAAAACTCATCACCCTGCGTGAGAATGAGTTCTATGACTGGCTTGAAGGCATCTGCGATGTAGAATTCCTCCTCAAGACATATGCTCTGAGCGTTGCACTTGGTTCTTGCGACGATTACTGGAACGCTGGCAATAACTATTATCTCTATTTCAGCAGCACTGACAAAGATAACTACAAGTTATTCTTCATTCCATACGATCATGAGATATCCTTAGGGTCTTGCTGCAACATGCCTGATCCGGGAACGCAAAGTCCTTTAAATTGGGGTAAACAAAGCAATGTCCTCATTTCAAAGATTCTTAAAAATGAGGAATACAGATTCATCTACATGGACTATCTTTGGGATTTCTACTCTTCTGACGGTCCTCTCCAATATCAGAATGCCATAGCTTCCTTCGATCTTCTGAAAGAAAGGATCGAGGAATATCTGACGAATGACACAGGTCTGCGAAACAAGGTGACCGACCTTCCAATGCCGGGAGTCCCGTCTCTCCGGACCTATCGACTATGGGACAAGAGGAATGACAATTTCCTTAAAACCAGAGGAGAATACATCTATTCTCTATAATGAATCGGAATTAAATCCTTGCTGCACAATTGATTCCGTCCAAGGCGGACGACACGATTCCACCGGCATATCCGGCACCTTCTCCACACGGATACAGGCCGGAAATCTGCGTATGCTCGAATGTCTCAGGATCACGCGGGATCCTGACAGGCGACGAAGTCCTGGACTCCACTCCTAAAAGAAGGGCATCATTGGTATAATATCCATGCATCTTCTTGTTTCCGATTTCCGGAAAGGCATATTTCAACCTCAGAGACACATGCTCTGGAAGCAGTTCATGAAGCGGCGCGTTGACAGCACCAGGATGATACGAGGTCTGAGGGAGTCCCGAAGATGGAATCCTTCGACAGAAATCCATCATCCTCTGAGCCGGAGCCTTCAAGGAGCCGGTATAATCAAACATGCTCTTTTCAACATCCTTCTGGAATTTCAGAAGAGCCAAAGGACCGTATTTTGAGTATTCCGGCATGTCTTCAGGTTCAATAGAAACCACGACACCGGAGTTAGCCCATTTTGAGTTACGCTGCGAATTGGACATTCCGTTCAGGACAAGTTCGCCATCAGCCGTTGCTGACGGGACTAAGATACCTCCCGGACACATGCAGAACGAGAACACTCCCCTGCCCTCTATCTGAGTCACAAAGGAATATTCTGCCGTAGGCATATATGGCTGATACTTTCCATGATACTGAATCCTGTTTATAAGCGATTGCGGATGCTCGACCCTGACTCCGAGAGCAAAGCCTTTTGCCTGTATCTCCCACCCTTTCCTGTCAAACATCTCATAAATGTCACGTGCCGAATGACCGGTGGCAAGAATTACCTTTCGTGAAGAGTATATGACGACGGTTCCGTCGGAAGGATTTTCTGCAGTAACGTCAAAACTGCCATCCTGCTTCTTTACGATATCTGTCACGCGTGATTCGAAATGATACTCTCCGCCATGCTCTATAATGCACTTCCTTATGTTTTCAACCACTGTAGGCAATTTATCGCTGCCGATATGAGGGTGGGCATCTATAAGGCTGGAAGGATTGGCACCAAAACGTACAAGCTGGTGAAGTACCTCCCTGATGTCTCCTCTCTTGGAAGATCTGGTGTAAAGTTTTCCATCGGAAAATGTTCCGGCTCCACCTTCACCGAAACAATAGTTCGAATCTCCGTTGACTACCCCTTCACGGGAAAGCTTCGCCATGTCGAACTTCCTCTGATGAACATCCTTTCCTCTTTCAAGAATCACCGGTTTGAGTCCTCTCATCAGGAGTCTCAAGGCAGCGAACATTCCTGCCGGACCGGCACCAATGATTATCACTGGCTCCGCCGAAGACACATCCTTATATTCCTCGAGGACATACTCGGACATGACTTCATCCGGTTTATATACTTCCAGTTTATAACGATACAGGACGTCATTTCTCGCATCTATCGAACGTCTGATGATCCTATACCTTACCTTATCCTTCAATTTTGGAGAAAGTCCCAGGGCCTTGATGGCCGCAGTCTGTATTTCATCTGCAGGCAATTCAAGACCTAACCTGCATGTCAATTCAATTTCCTTCATGATCTTCTATATATTCCTGTCAGAATTCAGCAAGTCTGGACACCGGAGCCACATCCAGAGATGTCCTTTCCCCGTTCTTATAATGGAACCATCCTGCTACGGCTATCATTGCCGCATTATCTGTAGTGAACTTGAACTCAGGAAGATATGTCTTCCAACCTCTCTTTCTGCCTTCCTCCACGATCCTTGTCCTCAGGCCGCTGTTTGCAGACACGCCGCCTCCTATGGCAATATGCCTGATGCCGGTATGTTTTGCTGCCTTTATAAGTTTATCCATCAATATATCTATCAAGGCTTTCTGGAAACTTGCACATATATCCTCCTTGTTCTTTTCCATAAAATCAGGATCAAGTGCGATCTGATCCCTGACAAAGTACAGCAGCGATGTCTTTATTCCACTGAAACTGTAATCGAAACCAGGAATATGAGGCTTGGAGAACTTGAACTTAAGAGGGTCTCCGGACTTTGCAAGCCTGTCTACAACCGGACCTCCAGGATAGCCGAGCCCCATCATCTTCGCACACTTGTCGAATGCCTCGCCGACAGCATCATCGATGGTCTGACCAAGTATCTCGTATTCAAGCGGACCATCCACCCTTACAATCTGAGAATTACCTCCTGAAACAAGCAGACACAGATACGGGAATTCCGGCTGTGGGTCATCCTTACCATATTCCCTGATGAAATTGGCAAGGATATGTCCCTGAAGATGGTTTACTTCCACAAGCGGCTTGTTCAGAGCGAGTGAAAGACCCTTTGCGAAAGAAGTGCCGACCAACAGAGAGCCCAGAAGCCCCGGCCCACGGGTAAAGGCTATCGCTGTGATGTCATCAGGAGTGATGCCGGCTCTGGCTATCGCCTCACTGACGACTGGAACTATATTGACCTGATGAGCCCTGGAAGCAAGTTCCGGAATCACTCCTCCGTAAGCCTTATGAACTTCCTGACTTGCAAGTACATTTGACAGAAGGTAGCCATCACGGATGACGGCAGCCGATGTATCGTCGCAGGAGGATTCAAGTCCAAGTATTATATCTGCCATATGAATGGTATGTTTTATGCTTTCTTCAAGAGTGCAAAAATACGCTTTTTATCCGATAAATTTATCCAATAAATTACTATTTTTGCAAGTTGGACTTATTAAGCCTTTTTTACTATCAAAAAGATTCTGAAAATATCATGGCTGACTACTGTCGCTGTTGTCACGCTGCTCATCGGACTGGCCCTTATCATCCAGTTGCCGAAGGTGCAGACGGCCATTGTATCCGGAGTCGTTGAAAAACTGGCAGAGAAGATGGACGGAAAGATAGTCTTCGAAAAGATTCATCTCAAGCCCTTTACTACCCTTGTACTTAAAAACGCCGCCATCGTTGATGACAACCCGGCTATAGACCCGTTTGACCCGGATTGCAGAAGAATAGATACACTCTTCAGAGCCGAATACATAATTGCCCGCTTTTCTCTGGAGAGCCTGTTTTTCAAGCACGAAGGTTTCCACCTCAAGAAAGCATATATAAGCAACGCCCAGATGAATCTTGTCCTTGAGGATGATCCTGTAAAAGAAGGAGAGTCTATGGACAACATCACGAAAATCTTCAGAATCCCGGATTCTGACGGCAGCAAGCCATCAGAAAAGGAGATTTTCCACATCGATAAGGTTGAGATCAACAATATGGGATTCGCAATGATAAGCTATGTCACCGACAGAATCCCATATCTCGGAGGTATAAACTGGAATGACCTTGATGTAAGAAACATAAAGGTCAATGCAAGAGACCTGAACTTTACCGGTGGTGTGATGTCGGGAATCGCCGACCATGTCTCATTTACTGAGAAAAGCGGTTACATCTGCCATGAAATCACAGGAAGGGCAAGGGTAGGCAATGGAAAGACAATTGTAGAAGACATTCATCTTACAGACCCATGGTCAGACCTGGATGTGCCTCTATATATGATGAGCTACAGCGGAATCGAAGCGTTTCAGGACTTCATAGGCAAGGTAAAGATTGACGGTAAGGTTGCGGAAGGAAGTCGCTTGTCATTCAAGACACTGTCATACTTCGCTCCGGCACTTGAAGGAGTCGACATAAAGGCAAGCGTTTCCGGAGGAATGTCAGGATGCGTGGATGACTTCAAAGTCATAAATGTCAAAGTAAAGTCAGAGGCTGGAGGCTTTGCAGGCACAGTGAACGGAAGAATGACTGGAATTCCTGACATTGAGAACACGACACTTGAAGCTGAAGTAAGTGACTTCCATCTTACAGCAGATGGGCTTGGCAAGTTCGTTTCAGAGTGGATGCCGGAGGGAGAACTGGACTTCAGCAATATAGCCAAAGGTGTGATATTCATGGCAGATGCAAAGGCATCCGGCCATCTCAACCATCTGAATGCCAAGGCTGACCTGAAATCATTCATAGGTAATGCAAAGGCAGAGGTCAGTTTCAGAGACCTCATATATAATGATGGTACTATCGGCATGACCGGAAGGATAGCTACAGATGATCTGGATCTAGGCAAAGTGCTGGGCACAGACATCATTCATCAATGTACTGTCAACGCATCTGCTTCAGCAGAACTCAGCACGGATGACAGGCCGTCCTCATTCCAGATTGACACCCTTCTTATCGACAGGCTCAACTTCAACAATTACAACTACAGCGGAATAGCCGCAGTGGGCGAGATGTCCTCGGAATCCTTCAACGGAACCATTGTAAGTCATGACCCGAATCTGAATTTCATATTTCAGGGAGGTTTTGCCAAATCTGCAAAAAGCATGAATACCTTGTATAAGTTCCATGCCAACATCGGTTATGCTGACCTGAACGCATTGAATCTTGACAAAAGAGGCATATCCAAGATAAGCCTCAGCACAAATGCTGACTTCCTCAGCACCAATGACGACAAGATTCTTGGAAAAATGGATGTAAAGGACATCAGTCTGGAAAATTCTTCCGGGAAATACCATGCCGGCGACATTCATCTGAACTCCTTCAGCGACAACAACTTGTACAAAGTCGGTTTGGATGCGGATTTTGCAGATGGATCATTCAAAGGCACAGCCCCTATCGGTCAATTTGCAAAAGACCTTATCAATGTAACACTGAAAAAGGAACTGCCGGCATTGTTCAAGGACAGCGAATGGAAGTGGGAAGGGAACAGCTATGACCTGGATTTCACATTCCACAATGTAATGGAAATCCTGCCTTTCATAATGCCTGGAGCATACATTGAAAAAGGCACCAGCATAGAGGCCGATATGACAAGCGACGGTTATATGAGTGTAGAACTCACTTCAGGCAGAATAGCATACAAGGAGAACTATCTGAAAGGAATAACTCTGCATGCAGACAATTCCGACAATAATTTCGGAGGAGAGCTGAAGGCTGGCGAGATTCGTGCTGCCTCCCTTCTTCTTAGAGACAATTCCTTCCAGTTGTTCACGGATGACAATCATATCGGAGTCGGCTATACCTATGACAACCATGAAGATATGATCAACCGTGGAGAATTCATTCTCAACGGATTATTGGACAGAGATAACGACCATCTCGGCCTCGACATAAACATCAGACCGTCGACCCTCTATCTGAACTCAAGAGAATGGCAGATATTGCCTTCTGACCTTAGGATTGACGGTGAAGATATCATAATCGGTAATCTGGAGCTCTCCAGCGGGGAACAGAGGCTTAAAGCATCCGGCAAGACATCGACAAAGAACACAGATACCCTGAGACTCAATCTGGACAGGTTTGACATATCAATACTCAACCCTCTCATTGACAGCAAACTTGACATTAAGGGAGCTCTGACAGGACACATACGCCTCGTATCGCCTCTGAAGACTCCTGCCTTATCAATTTCAATGCTTTGCGATTCTACTGAAATTGCAGGCAAGAAGCTTGGCATACTTTCTTTAGGATGTGATTGGAACGAAGAGGAAAACGGCCTTGACATAGGCATCCGGAACGACATTGAAGGAAAGAGTACCATCAATGCAACGGGAAAATTTATTCCAAAATCAAAAGCGTTGAAGATAGCTGCTGAGATGGAGAGGATGGAGATCGGTTTTGTACAACCTCTCCTACCTGACATCTTCAGCGAAATGAGTGGTACACTCAGCGGCAAAGTCATGCTTGAAGGTCCTATGGACAATTTATCCATCAGCAGCGAAGGTACGAGGATCGACGATGCCATACTTAGAGTAGCATACACCAATGTCCCATACTTTGCCAATGGAACATTCCATCTGGACAACACCGGAGCATATTTTGACGATGTGAGAATCAGAGACAGATTCAACGGCACGGGAACAGCTGCCGGAAGCATCAACTGGGACAGATTCAAAAACATACACTTCGACACAAGGCTAAAGGTTGAAGACATGGAATGTATAGACTTGGACGAAAGGATGGCAGATGTATTCTATGGTCATCTTTTCGGAAGCGGAAACATTTCTATAACAGGTCCGGTAGAATCCATACGAATGAACATCGATGCCGTAACAACCAAAGCAGGCGAACTTCGAATACCGATAACAAGTTCCATGACAGCATCCGGTACAACCAATCTATTGAAATTCAAGGAAGCCGAATCAACAGAAGATATCGATCCATATGAAGTGATGGTGCAGAAACTGCAGAAGAAGGAAGCTGCATCGAGCGACTTCGTCGTCAAGCTGCATGTCAATGCAACACCTGATGTCACTGCCTTCATAGAAATCGACAAGGCAAATGGAAACATCCTGTCCGGAAGCGGAAGCGGAATCATAGATCTGGAAGTCAGCGAAGAAGTCTTCGACATCAACGGAGACTACACCATCAATAACGGAAACTACAGATTCTCGGCCATGGGAATGGTCAACAGGGATTTTGTCATTCAGGAAGGCAGTTCATTGAACTTCAACGGAGACATAATGGAAAGTGATCTTGACATCAAAGCCTTATACAAGACAAAAGCATCTCTTTCAACCCTGCTTGCCGATTCGACTTCAGTTGCAAACAGAAGAACCGTAGAGTGCGGAATACATATTTCCGACAAGCTTCTTAACCCAAAGCTGGATTTCTCGATTGAGATTCCGGATCTCGACCCTATGATAGCCTCAAGGGTACAGAGTGCATTGAGTACGGACGATAAGGTGCAGAAGCAGTTCCTGTCTCTGATTCTGTCGAACAGTTTCCTTCCTGACGAGCAGTCCGGTATCGTAAACAACTCTTCTCTTCTGTATTCCAATGTCACGGAAGTGCTGACAAATCAGCTCAACAACATATTCATGAAGCTTGATATTCCTCTTGACCTTGGTCTGAAGTATCAGCCGAATGAAAAAGGAAACGACATATTCGATGTTGCCGTATCAACGCAGCTCTTCAATAACAGGGTCATTGTCAACGGTAATCTCGGAAACAAGCAATACTCGATGGGAAATACCCAGAATGAGGTTGTGGGCGACCTTGACATAGAGATCAAGCTTGACAGGTCAGGAGCAGTACGTCTGAATGTCTTCTCTCATTCTGCCGACCAGTTCTCAAACTATCTGGACAACTCCCAGAGAAATGGAGTCGGTGTAACCTATCAGACAGAGTTCAACTCATTCGGACAGTTCCTGAGAAACATCTTCTCAAGTAAGTCAAGAAGACAAGAGGCGAAAAGGGCTGAAGAACAGGCCATCATTGATGGAGGTATGACCCGGATAGACATTGAAAAACCAACAATTGAAAAACAAGCAGAATAATGACTGAAAACAAAGGAAAGCTGTACCTGATACCGTCACCTCTTGGCGAGAATGATCCGGCTGAGGTAATTCCGGCACCAGTTCTGAAATCACTTGAAGGCTTCAGGACCTTCGTAGTGGAGGAGGTCCGTACGGCAAGAAGGTATCTTTCGAGGGCCGGACTTAAAGGAAGAATCGGGGAACTTGAATTTCACGAATTGAACGAGCATACAGACCAGGCTGTTGTCGAAGGATATCTGAAACTGTTCGATGACGGCAATGATGTTGCTCTGATATCGGAAGCCGGCCTTCCTGCAGTGGCAGATCCGGGGGCACAGCTCGTCGCTCTGGCACACAGTCATGGCATTGAAGTGGTTCCTGCAGTCGGACCTTCTTCATTGATGCTGGCACTGATGGCATCGGGACTTAACGGGCAGTCATTTGCTTTCACAGGATATATTCCGGCAAAGACTGATGAGAGAAGAAGCAGGCTGAAGACACTTGAAAAGGTCTCTGCACAGCTTAAGCAGACACAGATCCTTATTGAGACTCCATACAGGAACGATTCACTCTTCGCTGACATTCTGTCCGTATGCAGTCCGTCGGTCAGAGTCTGTGTTGCTGCCAACATAACAATGCCGGATGCATACATCAGGACAAAGAAAGTTTCACAGTGGAAAAAGGAAGGGCTTGTGATAGGCAAGCGGCCTTGCGTATTCCTGATTCTTGCATAAGGGAAATGGAAAGAATAGGTATAATGGAGCTGGAAGGGATGGAATTCATGGCTTATCATGGATGTCTGGAACATGAAAAGAGGGACGGAAACATATTCATGGTTGACTTCAAGGGCGAGCTTTCCATGTATGAGGCAGCTGAAAGCGACCTGCTTGAGGACGCCTTGAACTACGGTGAGATCTACAGAACAATAGCAAAGGAAATGGCCATTCCGTCAGATCTTCTTGAACATGTTGCAGGAAGGATAGTAAAGGCAATAGAAAAGAACTTTCCGGAACTCATATCATTTTCCATCAGGGTTTCAAAGAGAATGCCACCTGTAGAGGGCAAGGTGCAGTGGTCCAGAGTAACATTATTTCACAACAGATGAAAAGAATAGCATTCATCACACTGGGATGCAAACTGAATTACGCCGAGACATCCACATATGAAAGAGAACTGCTCAAGACAGGGCTGGAAGCTGTGCCATGGAGCAAGGGAGCTGATATCTTCCTCGTAAATACATGTACGGTTACGGAACATTCCGACAAAAAGAGCCGAAACATCATCAGAAAGCTGCACAGACAGAATCCGGATGCCCTCATTTATGTCACTGGCTGCTATGCCCAGTTGAAAAAGGCTGAAATAGAGGCTATCGAAGGAGTCACTGCAGTGTTCGGAGCGACCGAAAAAAGCCTGATCGTACCGACGATAAGAGCAATGGCAGAAGGCTTGGAGACCTGTCCACAAGTCCAAGCGACATTCTTCCCCGCATACTCCAGTGGAGAAAGGACACGTTCATTTCTGAAAGTACAGGACGGATGTGACTACAAATGCCATTACTGCACCGTACCGTATGCAAGGGGAGAAAGCAGGAATATTCCGATATCCGAAATAATCCCTCAGGCAGAGGCAATAGCAGCTGAAGGAATAAAGGAGATCGTTCTGACCGGAGTAAACACAGGAGACTTCGGAAAGTCCACCGGAGAGACGTTCTTCGAACTTATAAAGCAGCTGAACGAAGTCGAAGGTATCGAACGCTACAGAATATCATCTATAGAACCTAACCTTCTGACAGAAGAGATGATTGACTGGATAGTGAGCGGGACCAGATTCCTTCCGCACTATCATATTCCGCTCCAGTCTGGTTGCGACACCATTTTAAAGGAAATGGGCAGACGCTACGACACAGCTGCATTTGCACATAAGATCAGATACATCCGTGAAAAGACCGAGAAACCCGGAGGTCCGAAAGTGTTTTTCGGAATTGACGTGATCGTCGGATTCCCGGGTGAGACTGACGAACTGTTCATGGAGACATACAGATTCCTAAGCGAAGTCGTGAAGCCGGCATTCATTCATATATTCCCATATTCAAGACGTGCAGGCACACCAGCAGCAGAGAGAAAGGACCAGGTACAGGACTGCATCAAGACCAAAAGGGTGCAGATGCTCGAGGAACTATCCGAGAGACTCCATCAGGAATTCCTTGAAGCCAACAAGGGAGTTGCAGAAAAAGTCCTTTTCGAGAGTACGGACAGAAACGGGATGATGGAAGGATACACAGGAAATTACATAAGGATTTCAAGACCATACGAAGCTGACAAGATCGGTAGAATAATTGATGTCATCATTTAAGCAGATGGAAAGGACAAGGTTGACATTCTTAGGTACCGGCACATCCCAGGGCATTCCTATGCTAGGATGCGGGTGTGCGGTCTGTACCAGTAATGATGTTAGGGACAAACGTCTTAGAGCAAGCGTACTTGTAGAACATCAGGGGCTCAGGATCCTGGTGGACGCAGGTCCGGATTTCAGACAACAGATGCTGAGATCCGGCATATCGGATCTTGACGCCATACTCCTGACTCATAATCATAAGGACCACACAGGAGGTCTTGATGACATCAGGGCATTCAATTACCATCAGAAGAAAGCTGCCGAAATCTATTGCGAGAAATATGTGGAAGATTCCCTCAGGATGGAGTATTCATATGCATTTGAAGAGAACAAATACCCTGGGGCTCCCGACTGGAATGTTCACATCATAGACGAAAGGCCGTTCCTGATCAATGGAGTTGAAATCATTCCGGTCAGAGGAAGGCACTTCCGTCTTCCTGTCCTTGGATTCCGTTTCGGAAAAATTGCATACTGCACAGACATGAACCACATACCGGAAGAGGAATTCAGCAAACTTGAAGGACTGGAGCATTTCATAATCAACTGCGTAAGAAGAGGCCGCCATATCTCTCACTTCTCTTTGGAAGGAGCACTTGCAGTCTCTGAACGTGTCGGTGCACGACACACATGGCTAACCCACCTTTCGCATCAGCTGCCATGCTACGAAGAACTGACAGCCGAGCTGCCGGAAAACATTCTCCCGGCATATGACGGTCTGTGCATAGAAAGCCTTTAAAGAGTATCTGAAGGAGGAGGCACCTTACCCTCATCGACGATTCTGCGAAGGAGCGGCAGCACAGTTTCAGCGGATAACGGATTCCAATTCCGGATATCTGCAATAGTATAACTGCCCTTCATCACATTAATTATATATTCAATAAGTCCCTCCTCCATATCAACTGCTGACTTTGCTGTCCTGGACGCTGCTCTGCATATGTCACAAGTACCGCAATCCTCCGCATCCTTCTGTCCGAAATATTCCAGAAGATATGCACTGCGGCATACTTCAGTTTCCGAGACATAATCTATCATCCTGTTTATTCTGACAGATGTCGAATCCTTGAGAAGTCCATACCTCTCCTGATCCAGATTCACATTCTTAGGACGGAGACGGTCGTGATGAAGATACATGACGGTCGCATGGTCAGACGGGATGTATCTTATTACATGCTCAAGGGAGAGCTTATATAGCAGCTGCCGAAGCATCGGCACCTGCACACCGATACGGGACGCAATGAAATCTTCGTCGATGGGGACAGGATATGAAAAGAGACCGGTATATTTCCTCATCAGAACTTCCAGAAGTGCAGTCATCCTCGAATCCGGGAATTCAAGTTCATAAAGCTCCGACCTTTCAACCCTGATCTGTACACGTGCCTGAATGTCGACATCTTCAGCAAGCGTCCAATGCCCTGACCTTTCTATATACCTGAGAGCATTGTATGCCATCATCCTCTGGAGAGAAAAATGCCTGCAGAATGCTTCGAACTCGAACTTCAGCTGACGTCCTTCCCCTGCATCATAGGGAATCTCATGAAATGAATGAACCTTATGGTAGATATCCTCCATATATTCCAGCGAAGGGAAGGCCATTGTGGCAGTCTGCCTCAGTCTCCTGATATCATCTGAATTCCATAAAAGCACTGCAAAGCATCGTTTTCCGTCTCTGCCTCCCCTGCCTGCTTCCTGAAAATATGCTTCCGGACTGTCAGGTACGTCATAATGGACTACAAAGCGTACGTCAGACTTGTCTATTCCCATGCCGAATGCATTGGTACACACCATAATGCGGCAACTGCCCTTCATCCATTGTTCCTGTCTTTCCGACCTGAGTGCAGAACTGAGACCGGCATGGTAAAAGGAAGCAGATATCCCGTTTGAGGTCAGCAGGGCAGACAATTCTTCCGTCCTTTTCCGGCTTCTTACATAAACGATTCCGGTCCCATCTATACCAGAGCAGATACTGAGCAGCTGACCTGTCTTGTCATCACATTTTCTTACTATATATGATAGATTCCTCCTTGCGAAGTCACCGGTTATCAGACATCTGCCTTCAAAGCCAAGACGGTCCATTATATCCTCCGCCACCTGCGGGGTTGCTGTGGCGGTAAGAGCTATCACCGGAGCATCCACGACTGTACGTAATAGGCCTATCTCAAGATAATCAGGTCGGAAATCATAACCCCATTGGGATATGCAATGAGCCTCATCCACTACAAGGAGGCTCACATTCATCTCCTTTATATAATTCAGGAACAGTCTGGTTCTCAAACGTTCAGGAGAAACATAAAGAAACTTGAAGTCACCGTACGCAGCATTGTTTAGGACAAGGTCTACCTCCCTGCTACCCATTCCTGCATGGACGCATAAAGCCTTGATGCCACGGTCTTCAAGATTTCTGACCTGATCCTTCATAAGGGCGATGAGCGGGGTAACGACAATGGCTATTCCCTCCCTCATCATTGCTGGTACCTGAAAACACACCGACTTGCCGCCACCGGTCGGAAGGATTGCAAGAACATCCTTTCCCTCCAGGGCTGCCTCTATGATTTCTTCCTGCATCGGACGGAAAGAATCATAGCCCCAATATTTTTTCAATATGTCGGATGGATTCATAATATCTGTAACAAAATACGGTTCTGATATGCCATAATGTCAGCCTTTCCGGGATAGGCATATAATATGCAGCAAATGTAATCAAAATATTGGCTGCCAAGTTTGCCAAATCATAAAAAAAGTTTAATTTTGCATGGATATAAAAGAATGAGTTAAACCTTAAATATTTTTAAAGAAATTATGAGCAAAATTGATTTGACCAAGTACGGTATTACCGACGTGAAGGAAGTTCTTCACAACCCGTCTTATGAGGTTCTCTTCGCTGAGGAGACAGATCCAAGCCTCGAGGGATACGAGAAAGGCCAGCTTACTGAACTTGATACCATCAATGTAATGACAGGTATCTACACAGGACGTTCTCCTAAGGACAAGTTCTTCGTAATGAACGAGGCAAGCAAGGACACTGTATGGTGGACTTCAGAGGAGTACAAGAATGACAACAAGCCATGTTCTGAGGAAGCTTGGGCAGACCTCCGCGCAAAGGCCATCAAGCAGCTCAAC
>JAGAKH010000107.1 GCA_017625725.1 Bacteroidales bacterium
AAATGGAGTGTGCCTACCACTGCCTAGCCAGGCAGCCTTAGGTACGTTGCGTGATGTGTAAAAATTTGGTGTTCAATAATATGCGTCAAATGGAGTGTGCCTACCACTGCCTAGCCAGGCAGCCTTAGGTACGTTGCGTGATGTGTAAAAATTTGGTGTTCAATAATATGCGTCAAATGGAGTGTGCCCGTCACTGCCTAGCCAGGCAGCCTTGGGTACGCCATTTAAATTTAGGTTTAATATGAGGGCTCAGAGTTGGGTACCGCGTGCAGAAACACAGGAAAAGTGCCCTCGGTCCCATCGTTTCGGTGGGTACCGCGTGCAGAAACATAGGAAAAGTGCCCTCGGTCCCATCGTTTCGGTGGGTACCGCGTGCAGAAACACAGGAAAAGTGCCCTCGGTCCCATCATTTCGGTGGGGACTGCGTGCAGAAACATTGGAAAATCGCCCTTGGTCCCATCGTTCCGGTGGGTGCTTTGATCAAGGGTACTTAGATTGTCCTTGTCACCTACATCGGTAATGTAATAGTAGTCTTTGGACCCTTCGTATGGTTGACGAAGTATGATTTCCTTAAGTAGAGCTTTACCAGGTTCATTTACCTTGAGGTAAAGGTTGTTGTCACATATCAGGTTATTACAAGCGGTTTATCTCATTCTGCAGGTTGGCAAGGAAGCGTCCTGCTTGTGCACCGTCCATCTGGGTGTGGTGAAACTGAAATGAGATAGGAAGAGTCGTCTTGAACCAGTGTTTGCGGTATTTGCCCCACATTACCATCGGATTGCAGAACTTGTCTGTATATTGGTTGACTATGCTGTCCAGCTCTGTCTGAATCATCGCAGATGTTCCCACAATCATGTAGTCTTCCAGGAAAGTACTTTTGCACTCAGTTGACACCTTCTCAGTAAGAGTGTCATATTCATGAAGGAACCTCTTCAGATTATCTGTAAAAGGTATATCGCAAGAGTTGATTCCGCCTTTGCTGTTATTCACGATAACATTTACAGCAATGCAATCATATTGAAACAGCTTGCCATTCTCCGGAAGAAGATAGAACTCCTCTGATTGCGTTGCGGCTTTTCCGATGCACCAGCACAAAAGTGCATTGAATTTTACTCCATATTTTCGGCTCGCCTTGACTAGACTGCTCACATCAAAGGTTTTGGTCAAGGTCACCATAGGCATAGGAGAACTCATCCAAAGTTCAAATGCTTCAGCTCTATTTGTGTCTTGTGGATTTACTTCAGCTTTCATGCAACAAATCAAATTTATCTTATTTCTTTTCGCCCAGTATACACCATCTAATGAACGGGATTCGTTTGAGCAACTCATAAATTAGCGGTGAGAGAGTGAATACCGCAATTGTCAGGAGGATATATATGCATATTGGGGACATCAGGGTATTGGCCTTCAGAGAATAACCGATCGTAGCGATCACCAGATAATGTACGATGTAGATGCCGTAGCTTGAGCGTGTCATATATGAGGCGAATGCTCCTGTCCTGTCAAACGAGGTCTTGAACCATCCCATCATTGCGAGACACATAAGCCAGCCATAGATGTTGTTCAGAGGAGAACTCAGATACTTCGGCAATGTGTTATCCTGACCGAATCCTGTCACCGTCAGAATGATGCCTGAAACCAAAGCACATGCCATGAGCGGGATCCATGCACGGCCTACAATTTCCTGAACGCTATCATGGGAGAATACGAAATATCCCATAAGGAAAGGGATCAGATAGAATACCGGCTTATAGAGGTTCCACAGTCCGTTTGCACCGGCAGGATTCGGTTCCATTATTAAAGTCTGATGTCCCAGCCAGAAGAAGACGCCCATCAATATCAGTGGAACTATCCCTACCTTGCCACAGAGTTCCATGAACTTGCCCTTTGCATCCATCTTTCTGACGATGAGCAGAACAAGAGAAAGCAGCCAGAGATCCTGAATGAACCATAAAGGGCCTATGCCGCTGATTGACCATATCAGATATTTTACGGGACCAGGAAGTGCTGCAATACTTTCCGCAGCTGGCCCGGTCATGGTGTTAATCCATCCTATGCCGGCACTCAAGAAGAAGAGTCCTATGGTTGATGGAACCAGGAGTTTTCTTGTACGTATCTTGAACCACTCCTTGGCAGGCCTTTTTTCCAAGGCATATCGTGCACTTATTCCAGCAAGGATGAACAACAGAGGCATAAACCAAGGGTAGAGGATGTACATTATTACATCCTGATACTGAGGCCCGTCACTAAAACCTCCTATTCCTCCGAAAACGCCTTTATTGTTATAGAAATATATGACATGATAAAGAAGAACAAGAAGGACTGTCACCCAGCGGAGATTGTCTATCCAATGCTTTCTCATTTTGTCAGTCCCTCCATGACCTGACCTACAAGGTCCTCGAAAATCTGAGTCTTTACTAGTGCCATTCCGTTATTATCCCCAAGCAGAAGTAGAGCATCTCCTGGTTTTATG
>JAGAKH010000108.1 GCA_017625725.1 Bacteroidales bacterium
AGAAACTTTCTATCAGAGTCTGTTCCTGATGATGCGAGTGCAGAAGTATCTTTTGTAGTACCGATGAACAGGAATGATCTGCAGATGTTTCAGATACATATCAGGTATCTTCTCCTGGATACCGTAACAGGATATCGATCTCTTTATCATAGTTTGTCAGCTCTTGGCAACATCAGTTAAATAGCAATAAGTCAGCAACTTAAAGCAAGATAAAGCATTGGAAACCAACTCTCTATAAACGCTTTGTCTATTGTATATCTTTGCTTTCAGAGATTCGATTTAGAGTTATGAAAGCATTGCCATCAATCGCATTTAATGAGTTCAAGGGTTCAGCTGGGGACGTGACGGCCAGAGTATCAAAAGGCCGTCAGGTTCTCTCAGCTCGTTCTATGCATTCATCATCAAAGACACCGGCTCAGGCTGTGTCTCGCAACAGGCTTGCTAAGATCTCAAGGTCTTATAAGAAACTCACTGATGAGCAGATGAAGGCTTGGGCTGTGCTGGCTGAGAAGATGAAAGGTATTTCCACTTTTGGATCTCCCGCAGAGCTTACTCCGCACAACGCATTTGTCAGGATCAATTCCAATCTACAGATGGTAGGTATGCCGTTGCTCAATGATGCTCCTGCATACATCAATGATGTTCCAGAGGTTCTATATGAAGACCTTTGGATTTCTCCTGATATGATCATATTTACCGGTCTTGAACAGCCTTCTGACAGTCATGTCCTTGTATTCAAGATGTCACCGGCTCTTAGTCCCGGAGTATCTTCCGGTTGGGGTCAGACAGTAATCATCACTCCTGGTATGGCTCCTGATTGGGGCGATGCAGACTTGACTGCACTTTATACGGATGTGATGGGCGTTGCTCCAGAAGCAGGTAAGAAGTACTTCTGTGAGTTCTACTGGCTCGATAAGACTACCGGCTTTACAGGCGAGTCAATGGTCATAAGCGCAGTCTGCAAGGAGAGTTCGACAGCCTATGCTCAGGAATATGTTCCGCGAACCCGAATTACTCAAGACGATGTGACTGAGGACTCAGCAGGCGAAGGACTTGATTTCGAGCTGTCTCCTGGATCTGCAATCTGTTCTGCAGATGCTACTCTTCACGGAGATTATAATGTGGCGAGTACGACATTCGTTCTCAAGAAGGCACCGAAGAACTTCATCGAGGGCAAAGCTATGGTTCTCGCTCGTGGTACTGCAGAGGGAGGTTATTCGCCTCAGACCTTCTTGATAGAAGCGATGAAGTGGAGTGGAGAGTATGAGATATCGTTCAAGTCTCGTGCAGGACATTACGAGAAGCCTTCTGAGGTTCATTCTACCGGAGTATTTATTGACAGATAACAGTTGACATTATGATTACAGCAACAGGAAATAACTTTGGCTGTAGAGCCATAGAAATAAAGGACTATCAGTCTGAGAAGGTGGTAGTCCTGAATGCGAAGATCACTTTTGATCCGAAGAATGAGGCGTATCGTAATGCTTCTGTTCTGGAGATTTATGTGCCTGATTTGTCTTTCGGAAAGAGCTCGAACTCGTCATGTTTCATTCACACTGTGAAGCTCATGTGGCCGGATGAGTATTACAAATCTACTTACCAGCTTGGAACAGTCCTTACAACTTGGATAAAGGATCAGAACACGATCTGCATCGAGAAGCTTCCGATATATGATGAGCAGGAAAGCGTGACCATTATTCTTGCGACTCTCTATGTTCAGAAGGGTAAGAGGTCGGCTATAGAGAAGTCCAAGACGACAAAGGTGAACTTTACTTATCCGAATGTGGATATGTATGAAGATAATATCATTTGCGTTGTAGAGGATGGCTGGTGTTTCCTCACAGCAGATTTTACTGACAGAGGTGGCGACTATCTTGACCAGGATATCATCATGAACCTTGAAGGATTTCCGACTGATGTGAATGTAGATATATTCTTTACCGGATTACCACATCAGGCTGACATACCAGGAGGCGGTTCCTTTCTTGGTCGAGTTGAAAATGGTGTGATTACGATTCCGGGGCCATTCCCAATCAACTCAGGAACAGGTTATGAACCGTTCATTTACTTCTTCGCAGTAAGAGATAAACAGACAGACAATTTATAAACCCCTTAATATTTACCACTATGAAGTACATTCCTTCTATCGCTTTTGAGGAGATGTCAGGCTCCGCAAAAGGAGTGACCGCAGCCAAGGTGCGTGGTCGCAAGTACATCAGGAACCGCGGTTACGGCGGTGGATTCAAAACCTCAGCTCAGGCAGCTGTGAAGTCAATCTTCAAGCAGCTCTCGCAGAGCTGGAAATCTCTCACCAATGCTCAGATCCTCGCGTGGAATGCTCTCGCAAACACGCAGAAAGGCAAGAGTGTTCTCGGAACATCTTCGAAGATTTCAGGTGCGAACCTCTATTCTCGTCTGAACTTCTGGATCGTCAAGTGTGGCGGTGTCGCAACCGCAACTCCTCCGACCCTCGTAGGTGTGGATGCTCCTGCTGAAGCAGAAGTGGACTACGGCGCTGATGCGTTCACATTCCAGCTGACCGATATGCCTGAGTCAACCGAGAATCTCAAGCTCGTCATCATGGCATCTGCTCCTCAGAGCAATGGTGTGACAAAGGCCTACAGCAAGGCTGTCCAGATCGGTAGCCCTCGCGAGATTGTCGATGCTGCAATCGACATCAAGGCAGAGTACGAATCTGTTCACGGAGTCGCTAACACCGCTGCACCTAAGGTATTCATGAAGTATTTCTTCGTCAATGCAGTTACCGGTGAGAAGTCTGGAGAGATGCTCGTACAGGCAACCTACAGCGCTCCTGCCGGAGAGTAATCCGAGTCTGGTATTCTGACATTCGTTTCCCCGTCCGCCACGCATGGCTGGCGGGGTTTTGTTAAACCACAAGTACAGTTATGAAGACATCTCACAAAGGAATCGCCCTGATAAAAGAGTTTGAAGGACTGCGTCTGAAGGCATATAAATGCCCCGGCGGAGTCTGGACTATCGGCTATGGCCATACTGCTGGTGTAAGGCCGGAAATGGTCATTACTGAGGCTCAGGCAGAAGAGTTTTTGAAAGAAGATCTGTTCAGTTGCGAAAATGCAGTCAACAATCAGAAACTCTCCATCAATCAGAACCAGTTCGACGCACTGGTATCGCTAATATATAATATAGGTATAGGGAACTTTCAGAAATCAACTCTCCTGCGTAAAGCTCGTGTAAACCCGAACGACAATTCCATAATGGATGAATTCCTCAAGTGGGTCTATTCAAAAGGTCGTGTCCTGCCTGGTCTTCAACGCAGAAGACTTCGTGAAATGAAACTGTACTTCTCAAACGAATGATGCTATGGAAACAAACAATACCTTAGACTTCATCGGAACATACATAATCCCGATGATCACAGCAGCTGTCGGATGGCTGGCAGGAACCAGGAAACGAAAGAACGATTTTCTGCAGGACCTGCAAGCCTCAATAGATCTGCTCTCGTCAGAAAACAAGAAGCTGCTCGCCGACATAACATCCGTCAATGCCGAGATCGTTGCAGTCCGCAAAGAAAACGAAGAACTCAAAGCCTCCGTAGATAAACTCTGCAGCGAGAACTCCCAGCTCAAGGAAGAGATCAGACAGCTCAAAGACAAAATACACAACCGCTAAACCATTCCAACATGAAAAGAACAATCATAGCTATGGCAGCAATCCTCTCGATGCAGAGTTGCTGCCATAAACTTTATCCTCACACCACAGAAGTGACCGACACAAAAGAATTAGTAACAGAAACCATCCGCGACACAGTCATAATGGTACAGCCCGACTCAAGTATTCTGCAAGCTCTCATTCAATGCGACTCCACAGGCAGAGCAAGGCTACAGGAAATAAAAGCCCTCAAAGAATCAGCCCGTCTGCAGCAAAGAATCTCAATAGACCCGGAACCTCAGCCATATAAACCGACAGTGATCACAGTAAAAGCAACAGTCGATTCAATGGGAATCTACCTCACCTATAAAGAACGCTACAAAGAAACCGCACAAATCCAGAAGATCGAGACCGTAATCGAAAAAGAAGTAAATGTTCTGAAATGGTGGCAGAAACTATTCATCGTCCTCGGAATCCTCTTCATCTGCCTGGTTGCAATAAAGATTTCAGTGAAATTTTTAACGAAAAATAGAATTTCAGTGCAGTAGAATATGATAAAAACAAAAGAGGTTTTACAATCTCAACTTACAACATCTGTTTGTAAATCTGTTTGTAAAACCTCTAACTGCTTGGCTTTCAAGCCGAATTGTGGAGATAGTCGGAGTCGAACCGACGACCCCCTGCTTGCAAAGCAGGTGCTCTAGCCAACTGAGCTATACCCCCATGCTTGGTAGTCCCGAGCAGACTTGAACTGCTGACCCCTAC
>JAGAKH010000109.1 GCA_017625725.1 Bacteroidales bacterium
CAACCATTACGATTGCATTCTCCTGTGCCTTGTAAGAAAGAGCTGAGAATCTTGCAAGCTGCTTGAGCTTCTTGTTGAGCTTCTTGCGGTAGCAACGTGGCTGAGGACCGAATACGCGTCCACCACCAACATAGATACCTGCCTTGAGAGAACCGTGACGAGCACCGCCTGAACCCTTCTGACGGATGAGCTTCTTGGTGCTATATGAAATTTCGCTACGATCTTTTGACTTTGCTGTTCCCTGACGCTGGTTAGCAAGATACTGCTTTACATCGAGGTAGATAGCATGGTCGTTTGGCGTGATGCCGAAGATTTCCTCATTGAGGACTACCTTCTTTCCGGACTCTGATCCGTCAATCTTGTAAACTGACAATTCCATAGCTTAATCCTCCACAATTACATATGAACCCTTAGCTCCTGGTACAGAGCCCTTTACTACGATAAGGTTGTTCTCAGGCATAACCTTGATAACCTCGAGGTTGAACACAGTAACACGCTCGTTTCCTGTGTGACCTGCCATACGCATTCCCTTGAATACGCGTGATGGCCAAGATGATGCTCCGAGTGAACCAGGGTGACGAAGACGGTTGTGCTGACCATGTGTCTGACCACCTACTCCTGCAAAGCCATGACGCTTAACTACGCCCTGGAAACCCTTACCCTTTGATGTTCCGACAACGTCCACAAATGCAACATCAGAAAAGATGTCAGCAACTGTGAGAGTGTCGCCAAGCTTGAGATCCTGAGCAAAATCTGCCTTGAACTCTACAAGCTTACGCTTTGGTGTGGTTCCTGCCTTTTCAAAATGGCCCTTAAGAGCCTTGCTGGCATGCTTTTCACTGATTTCGTCATAGGCAAGCTGTACAGCGGCATAACCATCTTTCTCTACTGTACGAATCTGCGTAACTACACATGGACCAGCCTCAATAACGGTGCATGGAATATTTTTTCCATCGGCACCGAAAACGGAAGTCATTCCGATTTTCTTTCCAATTAATCCAGGCATTGGTTTTGTTTAATTAATTGATTATAAATTATTTACATCCCGCAACACATTTTTGCGGGCTGCAAATATACGATTATTATTTTAATTTTCAACACTTTACGGCAATTTTTTGTTAATAACTTTATTCTGCATATAAGACGATGGCTCCCTGCCGAACCTGCAGAGAGCCATCATCTTATGCTATCATTGGATGATATGCCGTCAATTACTTGAATTCTTCATCTCATAGACATGGCCGGCATTACCTTCCTGATCATATGTCACGACCTTATATCCATCAGCGTCCGCTGTAAATTCCAGACGGTCCGTGTCATCATTGGCAATGATAGGAAATCCGTTTCCACAACTCCCTGTCTCCATATACACGTGTTCATGATGATGACCGCTCAACATAAGGTCAACTCCAGCCGCATTGAGCACCGGAACAAAATTATCGGCGACCCATTTCTGTCCGTACCAGCTTTTCTTGTTGCCTATTGCAGGAATGTGCATCAGAACCACCTTCAGAGGAGCCTCGATAAACACAGGGTCCTGCACGACAGACTTAAGCCATTCAAGCTGAGTCTGACGATAGGAGTCAAAATCAGCATAACCGGAATACTCGGGACTCCTGTCAGGCTTGTCCTCGCCGGCATCGAGGACAAGAAAGGCTACAGGTCCCTGACGGAACATGTAATATGGTTCTCCTGTGGATGTCGGACAATTCCTTGCAAAAAGGTGGGCGTCACGGCCTCTGGTTTCATGGTTGCCCCTTGCATACACGACCGGAAGACCTGAAACAATTCCTTTTCCTGCACCGAACACATGCTGATGAAGGGAGGCTTCATCGGTTATATAGGACACCATGTCTCCATTCATCACGAAGAAGTCCATTACATCAGTGTCAATATTCTTTGTAAGGGCTTGGAAACGAGTGTCGTTGCCGTGGATATCGTTCAACATAAAGAAACTGCAGCTTGCGGCATTTTTGTCCAATGTCCTGACGGTCGAGTCATCCTCAAGGCGCAACGCTACTTCCGGACCATAGTCGATTCCATAGGCATCACTGTCGTCAGTAACTACTTTTCCATACACCTTATATCGGTAACTCCTGCCCGGTTCAAGTCCTGATACCTCTACACTATGGAAAGTTCCAGCCTGCCTTCTTCCGGAAATCACCTGATAGAATTCCTGTCTGTTCTTCAAGCCCCACGGAGTCCCGTCGTCAGGGGCTATGTCAACCCGGCAGAAAGTCTTTACAGGCGTGGTCCATACCACTGTAAATCCCGTTTCCGAAACATTAGTTACCCATGGACCATATTGAAATGTCGGTTTTTGAGCATGAAGTGAGGATAGGCCCAGAACGAACAGGGCCATTGCCAGAACCAGATAGCGTTTCCTATTCATAAGTAGATATATAATAAGATTTATATATATGCAAAGGTAAGAAAGTTTTGTTATCTTTGCATGAATTATATCTGAGGTATTATGTTGCTGGCTATTTTCGGCTTTTTGGAACTTTCAATTGCTGACGTTCTTGACATACTCCTTCTCGCACTGATCATATTTATCGTGTTCCGGTGGATAAAAGGGTCTTCTGCAATGAGCATCTTCATTGCTATCCTGTCACTATACATAATCCGGGTGATTGTTTCCGCATTCAACATGAAGCTTATGACGGCTATTATGGGAACGGTGCTGGATGTCGGTGTCATTGCATTGATAGTCATCTTCCAGCCGGAAATCCGAAAATTCCTGATACAGCTGGGAAACAGATACATGGACAGCGCCCAAGGCAAGGCTATCGCAGATAAGATCTTTGGCAAAAGAAAGAAAAGCATCGGAAGCGAATCTGTCAATGAAATCACTGAAGCATGCAGGAGAATGTCCGAAGACAGGACAGGAGCATTGATCGTCATAGCTCATCGTGCATCGCTGGAAGAGATCATAGCGTCAGGGGACAGAATTGATGCAGGAATCCATAGACGACTGATAATGAATCTGTTTTTCAAGAACTCCCCTCTTCACGATGGAGCATTGGTGATTTCCGGAGACAAGATAGTCGCAGCCAGATGCACTCTTCCTATTACTGACAACACCAAGATTTCAGCAAGATTCGGCATGAGGCACAAGGCTGCTATCGGTGTTACAGAGAATACCGACGCTGATGCAATTGTCGTATCCGAAGAGACTGGAGGGATTTCATTTGTCAGGGGTGGAGCCATAACTAAGATTCATAATATAAACGAACTTAAGCTTTTGTTAAGCGAGGCAATGGAAGAATAATGGGTTTGACAGGTAGAAGGATTGAAATTGATTACAGACTGGAACAGAAGATCGGATTCGACAGGATAAGAAGCATCGTTTCCGACAGGTGTTCCACATCATATGCAGCAGATAGGACAGCGACGGAAAGATTTACTTCTGATGTGAGCAAGATCAGAAAAAGACTTATGCTCACTGACGAAATGAGGCTGATAATGATGTTTGAGGACAGCTTTCCCTCCGGAGGCTTTATCGACTGCATAGATTTCCTCAAGCCACTTGAAAGAAGTTCTGCTGCGATTGATCTCATTTCATTGAGAAAGCTCAAGACCATGCTTGAGACTCTGAGGAAGGTTACTGCCTTTTTTGAAGATATAAAGGACGGAGTTTATCCTAACCTGAAACGTATGAGCTCAAGGGTCATGTGTTTTCCTGAAATCCAGAGAAGGATCGACACAATAATAGACAGATACGGCGAAGTTAAGGATACAGCGTCAGACGAACTATACGCAATACGTAAATCACTGCGTGAAAAAGAAGGTGCAATTTCGAGAAGAATAGCTTCCATTCTCAAACGTGCTCAGGAAGAAGGCATTGCTGACAGCGAGGCCAGTGTGACCGTAAGGGACGGAAAGATGCTTATTCCCGTGAGTGCTGCGAACAAGAAACGTATATCAGGATTCATCTATGACGAGTCTGCTTCAGGTAAGACGGCATACATAGAGCCGGCGGAAGTTGTGGAGCTGGACAACGAGATAAAGGAACTGCGTTTTTCAGAGCAGAGGGAGATTCTTCGCATTCTTCTTGAATTCACAGATTTTCTAAGGGCATATATTCCAGACCTTCTGGATGGAGCAAGATTCATTGGTGAAATCGACTTCATTATGGCAAAAGCTCAGGTGTCTCTGGACTTTATCGCCGGGATGCCGATAATTTCCGACAACGGAGAAATGAATCTACGCAAAGCAAGGCATCCGCTTCTGGAGAGGGCTTTGAAAAAGGAAAAGAAGGAAATAGTGCCGCTGACCGCTTCTCTGAACCCACAGAAGCACATTCTCCTGATTTCAGGACCGAATGCGGGTGGAAAGTCTGTATGTCTGAAGACTGTGGGACTCCTCCAGTATATGTTTCAATGGGGAATGCTCATTCCAACTTCAGAAGCCTCTGAAATGATGGTTTTCGACAGGATAATGGTCGACATCGGAGACGACCAGTCTCTGGAAAACGATCTCAGTACTTATAGTTCCTTCCTCTGCAATATGAAGCTTATGCTGGAAAAGGCGGACTCTAAGACTCTTGTCCTTATAGATGAGTTCGGTTCTGGAACCGAACCTGCAGCCGGTGGAGCAATTGCAGAGGCGATTCTCAGCGAACTGGACAAAAGAGGTGTGTATGGAATCATCACCACTCACTACACCAACCTGAAGCTCTATGCTTCCGGGCAGACGGGTGTCTTGAACGGAGCTATGATGTTTGACGTCAAGAACATCGCACCGATGTTCAAGCTGGAAATGGGACTTCCGGGAAACTCCTTTGCCTTTGAGCTTGCAAGAAAGATGGGATTATCTGAGGCAATAATCAAAGATGCTGAGAGTCGTGCCGGAGAAGAGTTTGTAGGAATCGAGCGCAACCTCCGCAAGATAGCGAGGAACCGTAAGGCTCTGGATGAAAAGCTGGAGCGCATCCGCCACACCGACAAGACCCTTGAGAACATCACGGACAAGTATCAGAAGGAGCTTAAGGAGATCAAGCAGCTGAAAAAGGATATCCTTGACAAAGCCAAAAAGGAGGCGGAAGAAATCGTAAAGGAAGCCAACAGGCAGGTCGAAAATACAATCAAGACGATAAAGGAGTCTCAAGCAGAAAAGGAGTCGACTCAGGGTGCAAGAAAGGAACTTCAGGGTTTCGTTGCAGCCCTGACTGCAAGAAAGGAGAAGGAGCAGAAAGATAAAGAGGACTATATTGAAAGAAAGATCAAGCAGCTCGATGCCAGAAAAGAGAGACAGAAACAGAGAAAAGCCCGCAAGGCAGACGATAAGGCAGAACAGGAAAGGCTGGAGCTTCAGGCCGAACAGGACAGACTGGAGGCATTCAAGTCCGCTCCTTTGAAACCAGGAGAGAAGGTAAGGGTCAAGGAGAATGGCATGGTGGGAGAAATCACCAAGGTGTCGGCTAAGGCTGTCGTGGTAACCATCGGAAACATCAGCAGCAAGATGCCTCTGGACAAGGTGGAACGAATAACTTCAAACGAGTTCAAAAGTGCGGTGAAGGAAATGTCCAGACCTGCGTCAGGAACAGTCAGGATGGATTCGTCAATAAGTGAAAGGAAACTGAACTTCAGTCCGGAGATGGATGTCAGAGGCGAAAGGCTTAACGATGCTGTTGAAAAGGTTATGAGATATGTCGATGATGCCATCATGCTTAATGTAGCAAGCGTCAGAATTATTCATGGCAAGGGTACCGGAGTATTGAGAGACGAGCTTCAGAAACTGCTCAGATCGATGCCGGGAGTTGCCAGCGTCAAGGATGAGCATATACAGTTCGGAGGAACCGGCGTGACAATCGTTCAGTTTGAATAATAACACTAAACCTACATCTATATGAAAACTCTCAAAAGAATGTTTATAATCAGGGCTGCCGTTGTGTGTGCAATTGCACTTGTAGTTGTCCTGGTGATTGCTTTAAGAGGGAACTCTTCCTCACAGACTAAGGCCGACGGACCGGCACAGGTCGTCGAAGCCTTCAACAGGGCCATTACCGCAGGTGATTTTGAAAAAGCTGCCAGTTTATGTGACACCATCAGCATGAAAAACTATCTGGAGAGCTATAAGGAAGCCTGGCAGGTGATCAACATGGAAGACAGTACGGTGCTGGCAATAGCGTCCGAAATCCTCACCGGGGCTGTTCTCAATATTGAGGAGGTTTTGAATGAGGACGGAAAGAAACTGGTTGTATACACACTTGAAGCAGACGGCCACTCAAAGACAAGGCAGGCGAGACTGAAGAAGGAGGAGGGAGAATGGAGAATCGAAGCCGTTACAGACAGGATCTAGGACAAGAAGGAGAAGACCTTGCATGCGGATATCTCATTGACAGAGGGCATATCATTCTGAAGCGGAACTACAGATGTGGACATCTGGAGATAGATATAATTTCTTTTGACTCCGAAGGAATACATTTTGTAGAAGTCAAGACCCGCCGGGACAACATTCAGTTGCCCCCACAAGAGAATGTGGGATGGAGAAAGCAAAGAAAGATCGCAGAAGCGGCCAAAAGATTTCTCAATTCGGAGGAGGGCATCCCTTTCGGATGCCACGAATGTTACTTCGACATTGTCGCCATAACCTTCGATAACGGATTCCACAAGTTGGAATGGTTTCCTCAGGCGTATATACCTATATATGTATGATTGTTTAGATTTATACCTTTATATATATGAATCCAAAAGATTGCTATTGTGTCATAATGGCCGGTGGTTCAGGAACAAGATTCTGGCCTGTCAGCAGGAATTCCAGACCTAAGCAGTTCCTGGACATGGCTGACACAGGAAAGACGTTTCTCCGTCTGACTTATGAAAGGTTTCTCAATATGATTCCTCAGGAAAACATAATCATAGTCACTGCAGCCAAATACAAGGAACTGCTACTGGAGCAGATTCCCGAGATTCCGGAGCAGAATCTGCTTCTGGAGCCATATGCAAAGAACACGGCACCATGCATTGCCTATGCAACCTATTCAATCCTGAAAAGGAATCCTGATGCCAAGGTGGTTGTCAGCCCATCTGACCATATAATAGAAAATGAAGAGCTCTTCTGCAAGACCATAACAGAAGCTCTCGGGCATCTGGAAGATACCGACGCCCTCATGTCTTTAGGCGTTGTTCCCACAAGACCGGAAACCAATTACGGCTACGCTCAGGTTCCAGGAGGATTGAATGCATTTAAAGAGGGCAGGCCGATGAAAGTCAAGACCTTTATAGAAAAACCGGAAAAAGCCTTGGCTGAAATTCTCATAAGCTCCGGGGAGTTCTTTTGGAATTCCGGCATCTTCCTGTGGAAGGCTGTGACTATAAAGGAAGAGATGGAACTGCATATTCCTGAAGTGACTCGATTCTTCAAGGGATGGGAAGCAGCCATAGGATCAAAGATAGAAGAAGAATTCATCAAAAGAGCTTATACGGAATGCCTCAAGATTTCAATTGACTACGGCGTGATGGAAAAAACCGAAAAGTCGTGGCTATATCCCGTAAACTTCGGATGGACAGATATAAGCACCTGGGAGTCGCTATACAACTGGACTCCTCTGAAGGATGAAAACAACAACACTACCAATGCCGGTAAAATGATGATTGACAAGACATCGTCCAGCATTGTGATAACCACAGACCCTAAAAAACTGATAGCAATCAACGGACTGGAGGATTTTATGGTCATAGACACAGAGGACGTCCTGCTGATATGTCCGAAGGATGACAAGAAATTCAAGGAATTCATTTCCAGACTTGGAATGCCGGAATTCGAAAAATATAGATAATTTTTAAAAGATAGTTGATATGGAACTTGAAAAGCAGATACAAGCCGACATGGTTGCGGCTATGAAAGCAAAAGAAACAGTACGCTTAGCATCTTTGAGAGCAATCAAGGCTGCCATCCTGCTTGCAAAGACAGCAGAAGGCGGTTCAGGAGAAGTCAATGACGCAGATGTTGTCAAGATCATCCAGAAACTCGTAAAGCAGCGCAAGGAAAGTGCCCAGCAATATAATGATGCAGGCCGCCCTGAACTCGCGGAAAACGAATTGGCAGAAGCGGCCGCAATGGAAATCTACCTTCCTAAGCAATTGAGCGAAGCTGAGGTCGAGGTTCGCCTTGCAGAAATCATAGCTGAAGTCGGAGCATCACAGCCGTCTGACATGGGAAAGGTCATGGGCGTGGCTACCAAACGTCTTGCAGGACTCGCTGAAGGCCGTCTTATCTCAACTCTCGTAAAGAAGTTGCTGGCTAAATAGCTTGGAGGTCGTTTATATCGAGGTTTCGAACTCTTTGAGGAAGCGGAGATCGTTTTCGAAGTAATTACGGAGGTCACGTACCTGCCATTTAAGCATGGCAATACGTTCAACTCCCATACCGAAGGCGAATCCGCTATATTTTTTACTGTCAATACCAGAGGCCTCAAGGACATTAGGGTCTACCATTCCACATCCCATGATTTCAAGCCAACCTGTTCCCTTGCACACATTACAGCCCTTTCCTCCGCATATGTTGCAGCTGACGTCTATCTCAGCTGACGGCTCGGTAAATGGGAAGTAAGAAGGACGCATGCGGATTTGTGTCTGTGCTCCGAACATCTCACGTGCAAAAAGAAGAATAGCCTGCTTCATATCGGCAAATGTCACGTTCTCATCGATATAAAGACCTTCTACCTGATGGAAGATACAGTGTGCACGTGCAGAAATCGCCTCATTCCTGAAAACTCTTCCTGGGCACACAATACGGATAGGAAGTGGCATCTTCTCCATTGCACGCACCTGTACTGATGAGGTGTGAGTACGGAGAAGCACCGGATTATCGCTGTCACTGATAAAGAAGGTATCCTGCATTTCGCGGGCAGGATGCTCAGGAGGGAAGTTAAGAGCCTCGAAAACATGCCAGTCATCCTCTACCTCCGGACCTTCAGCAACATCATAGCCGAACTTTCTGAATATGCTTACGATTTCTTCGCGGGCGATTGACACTGGATGGCGCGATCCGAGAGTTTCAGGATCACCTGGCATCGTGTAGTCGAAAGATGCTGTCGCCGCTGCAGGTGATTCTGCTGCTGCCTCCTTAAGTTCCTCTATTTTAGCGGCCGCTGCATTCTTGAGTATGTTGAGTTTTTGTCCGAACTCTCTTTTCTGTTCCGGAGCAACTGTCCTGAACTCCTCAAACAAGGCTGTAATTGAACCTTTCTTTCCAAGAAGTCGTACACGTGCATCCTCTATTTCCTGTTCTGTCTTGCATGACAGACCTGCAACTTCGGCCATCAGGGCCTCAATCTTTGATTTCATATTTTCTTACTTTATCTCTATTTTCAAACTTTCCTAACTCTCCAATCAAGCTTCCTCAACCGGATAACCGATTGCCACAACGCAATACGGCTTGAGACCATCCTTGATTCCAAGAAGTTCCGAAACATAATCGCCGGCCTTGCGTCCATCAGGCTCGGCCTTTAGACATGGACGGTCGTTGACATGCACCCAACAGCTCACAAGGTCCATTGCTGTAACGGCAAGCTGTACAAAAGTAGCTGAAATAGCACAATTGTCTACCCACAGGTCTGTCTTTGTCTCATCTCCGAGAACCACAACGGCAGCAGGAGCACCAGCAAGAAGGCCGGAACCATAATCCCTCATCTGAGAAAGAGCATCGAGCGTATCCCTGTCTTCTACTATCATGAAAGCGGAACTTTTGCTGTTTCGAGAAGACGGAGCCGTCTGAGCCACCTTCACTATCGCTTCAAGAACCTCTCTTTCCACAGGCCTGTCGGAATATTTCCTGACACTGTGCCTTTTTTCTATTACTTCAAGAAAATCCATATATAATTTCAATTATATCCGATTATTTTCCTTCTGCCTTTGCCTTGCGTTTTGCACGGGCCTTCTGGGCCTTTGCCGCACCGCTTTTAAGATAGGCCGCCCACTGCTTTTCATCAAAAATCTTCTGATATGTGCTGTCTATTCTGGACATCCACTTGTCATGGACATCCTGATACATGGATGTATTGGTGATCTTCGATGTCCTCAACTGCTCATAATCCGCCATCATTGCAGCGAAATCATGCTTCAGCGTCGAATCGACATAAAAGAGCTGCCAATCCTCCAGATCAAGAATCCTCTGAAGACGGTCAGCCTCCATTTCCGCCTGTTCGAAAAGATCCGGCTGTTCCGGCTGCTGGGCAGAAAGGTTCACTGCACAAAGCAGTGCTGAAGCACAAATAAGAATGCGGTGTATATAAAGTTTCATAGCTGCTGATTTTTGTCTATTTTTGCATCTCGTCGTTAAAAGGACTTAAAAACGGACAAAATTAACCATTATTAATAAAAGAACAAAATGAGAATCATTTCAAAAGCCATCATCTTTCTGACATCCGCGTTTGTATGTCTGAACAGCATTGAAAGCCGTGCATGCACTAATGTTCTGGTAACGAAAGGTGCCAGCACAGACGGCTCAAACATGATTTCCTACGCTGCTGACTCACACCAGCTTTTCGGAGAGCTCTATTTCAAGCCGGCCGGCGTGTGGAATTCATCAGAAATGCTCCAGATAAACGAATGGGACACAGGAAAGCCGCTTGGAAAGATACCGCAGATTGCCAGGACATACCAAAGAATAGGAAACATGAATGAGCACCAGCTCATCATTGCCGAAACCACATATGGAGGCCGCTCGGAATTATGGGATTCGACAGGTATAATGGACTATGGTTCGCTTATCTACGTGGCACTTGAAAGGGCAAGAACTGCACGCGAGGCTATCGATGTGATTGTCGATCTGGCCAACACATACGGATATTATTCAAGCGGTGAGTCCTTCTCAATCGCAGACACAGAAGAGGTGTGGGTGATGGACCTCATCGGCAAGGGAAGCAAGAGCAAAGGTATCGTATGGGTGGCAAGAAGGGTTCCTGACGGATACATCTGTGCACATGCCAATCAGGCCCGTATAAGCACCTTCCCTCTGAATGACCCTGACAACTGCCTCTACGCTCCTGACGTGATTTCATTTGCACGGGAGATGGGCTACTTTGATGGAAAGGACGAAGACTTCAGTTTCTGCGATGCTTATGCACCTCTTGATTTCGGAGCCATGAGAGGATGCGAGGCACGTGCCTGGGCTGCATTCAACATTCTCTGCGACGGAAAGTTCACTTTTGAAGATGAAAACGGCAATATAATCACAAAAGATGCATACGACTATATCGACTATGCCATGGGATGGGACAAGACCAAAAGGTTCCCTCTGTTTGTGAAGCCTTCAAGAAAAATCAGCATAAAGGATGTGGCTGACGTAATGAGAGACCACTATGAAGGGACTCCTATGGACATGACTCAGGATATCGGTGCTGGCGGAAATGCTCTTCCATACCGCTGGAGGCCGATGGGTTTTGAACATGACGGAAAGAAATATGTAAATGAAAGAGCAATCGCAACCCAGCAGACAGGATTCTGGTTCGTGGGACAGGCAAGAGGAATGTTCCCTGACGAGATAGGAGGTATAAACTGGTTCGGATGCGACGATGCAGCAACATCATATCTCACTCCGATCTATACATCATCATACTCTGTTCCGGAGTGCTTCCGTGAAGGCAACGGAAACATGATCACATACTCTCCAACATCCGCTTTCTGGATGACCAACAGAGTTGCAAACGCATGCTACAAGGCATATAACATCATGTATCCTACAGTTCGTGCAGAGATTGACGCTTGGGAGACAGGAATGATGAAGGCTGTAGCTGCTGCGGACAAGGAGGCCATGCAGATATACGAAAAAGCAAAGGTCTGCCCTCGCAAAGTCATCAGGAGAAATGATGAAAAGAGAAAGGTGACAGACCCTTATGCTTGTGTAAGAAAATATCTGACTGAATTCTCCGTTACAAACGCCCAGACCATCTTTGACAAATGGGTGGAACTTGAAGAGCTCCTTCTTGTAAAGTTCATTGACGGTAATGTCAAGGCTCAGAATGAAGACGGTTCATTCGTGACAAACGAATATACAGACTGTATTCCGGAGAACATCACCCAGCCGGGATATACTTCAAAATGGAAGGAAATCGTGGCAAAAGACCACGGAAAGGTCATCGAAGAACGATAGCCCCGTCCTTGACATCTACCGTGATTTCCGAATCACGGCTGAGTTGTCCGTTCAGAATGGCCTTTGCCATCATATTGACAAGTTCCTTCTGCATCAGACGCTTGACCGGCCTTGCACCATAGGCCGGTTCATAGCCTTTGGTACTCATATATTCCTCAAATTCTTCGGTAAATCTGACAGACACTCCGTTTTCAGAAAGTCTGGTCTGCAGATCCTTCATCTGAATACGAAGAATCTCCCTTATGTCTGTCTGAGACAGAGGCTCGAACATTATAACCTCATCAATCCTGTTGAGGAATTCCGGACGGACAGTCCTTTTCAGGACTTCCAGAACTTCTGTCCTGCAGTCGGACAGCATCTTCTGACGCTCCTCTCCCTCAACAGGAAGATGCTCCATGAAACTTTGGATAATGTCTGCTCCGACGTTTGACGTCATTATCAGAATCGTGTTCTTGAAGTCAACCGTCCTGCCTTTATTATCCGTCAGACGTCCGTCATCAAGGACCTGAAGAAGGGTGTTGAACACATCCGGATGAGCTTTCTCTATCTCATCGAGAAGGACGACAGAATAAGGCTTACGCCTTACCGCCTCCGTAAGCTGGCCACCTTCATCATAACCCACGTATCCCGGAGGGGCTCCGACCAGACGGCTGACAGAATGACGTTCCTGGTATTCGCTCATGTCTATACGGGTCATCATGTTCTCGTCGTTGAAGAGAAATTCTGCCAAAGCCTTTGCAAGTTCGGTCTTTCCGACTCCGGTCGTTCCCATGAACAGAAACGATCCTATCGGTCTTTTCTCATTCTGCAGGCCTGCACGCGAACGACGCACGGCATCCGCCACTGCTGCTATGGCGACATCCTGTCCGACAACCCTCTTGTGCAGCTCATCCTCCATCCTCAAAAGCTTCGTCCTCTCGCTCTCAAGCATCCTTCTGACAGGGATTCCAGTCCATCTGGCAACGATTTCAGCAATATCCTCAGGTGTTACCGATTCTGTTATTATAGGATCCTTGATGGAAGACTGACGCTTTGTCAGTTCGTCTATCTTCTTCTGAGCTTCAGCCATCTTTCCATATCGGATTTCCGCAACTTTACCATAGTCTCCAGATCTCTCAGCATTATGTGCTTCTATCCTATAATCCTCCATCATCTGCCTTGCAGACTGAAGTTCTGACAGAATCCCTTTCTCTTCATCCCAACGTTTGCTCAGGATGCTCCTCCGGTCCTCAAGTTCTTTTAACTCTTCCTTGATCTTATCTGTCTTCAAGGATATCCCTTCACGTTTGACCGCCTCCTTTTCTATCTCCAGCTGACGGATACGGCTGTCAAGTTCCGCTATCGGCTCCGGCACAGAATTCATTTCAAGACGAAGCCTTGAAGCCGCCTCGTCTACAAGATCTATCGCCTTATCGGGAAGGAAACGGCTCGTTATGTATCTGTGGGACAATTCCACTGCAGCTATCAGTGCGTCATCCTCTATCCTGACCTTGTGATGATTCTCATACTTCTCCTTCAGACCCCTCATAATGGATATAGAGGCTGCCGGACCTGGCTCTTCAACCATCACCATCTGGAATCGTCTTTCCAAAGCCTTGTCTGCCTCGAAATACTTCTGATACTCATCAAGAGTAGTGGAACCTATCGTTCTCAGTTCTCCTCTGGCAAGAGCCGGCTTAAGAATATTGGATGCATCCATGGCACCGGAAGTCCTGCCGGCACCGACGAGGGTGTGTATCTCGTCAATAAACAAAATGACTTCTCCCTCACTGTCCACAACTTCCTTTACAACCCCCTTCAGCCTCTCTTCAAATTCTCCCTGATACTTTGCTCCTGCAATCAGAGCTCCAAGATCCAATGAATAGATCTTCCTGCTCTTCAGATTTTCAGGAACGTCCCCATCGACGATCTTCTGGGCAATACCCTCCGATATCGCCGTCTTTCCGACTCCGGGTTCTCCAACAAGAATAGGATTGTTTTTCGTCCTTCTGCTAAGAATCTGCAGAACACGACGTATCTCTTCGTCTCGTCCTATCACCGGGTCGAGTTTTCCTTTCTCTGCCCTCTCATTCAGATTCACTGCAAATCTGCTGAGATTCTCAAATCTGTTTTCTGCCATATCTTTATCTTTTTAAGTTATAGATGAAAACAGATCTACCGGAATACACCTATAGCCGTCTGTTTTCATTACAGACGGCTATAAGTCAAATTATATTCCAAATCAGATTTACTGACAATATGTCAGATTACTCCTCTACAGATGGTGCTGCAGGAAGCTCTGTTGCTGGCTCTGCTGCCGGGAATTCAGGAACAGGAGCCTCAACAACCTCTTCAGTAAAATCAATCTCAGTATTGTTACCCTTCACGGCAAATACTGTAACGATTGAAACTACGAAGATGAAAGCTACGAGTCCCCAAGTGATCTTCTCAAGGATGTCAGCTGTCTGACGAACACCGAAAGTCTGGTTTCCTGCTACAAAGTTGCTTGCAAGTCCGCCGCCCTTACCATTCTGAAGAAGAACGATAAGTGTGATAAGGATGCTGGCAAGAAGAACAAGCACAGTCAGAATTGTGAATAGTACGTTCATATCAATACTAATTTATTATCTCGTTTTCAATTTTTGCAATAAGGGCTGCAAAGTAAGCACTTTTTTCCGGATATGCCAAAATTAGTTTGGAATAAATGCTTTTCGCCTTATCATAATATCCCTGTTCAGCATAAATCTGGGCTAAAGTCTCAGTATACAGATCAAATTCCGATTCTTCGGAGAAAGAGTTAAAAGACCTGTCTTCCTTAGCCTTCGCTGCATAGTGTGAAAAGACATTGTCTCCGGACCTGCGGACCTTGTCATAGTCTGCCTGAGTGAAATAGTCACCGCCTACTACATGCACCCTCCTTTCTTCTGCAACGGGTTCTGCCTCATCTGATGCCGATGGTAGATATGATTTTATAAGATCCTGAACACCACTATCTTCCAACTTCATTTTTTCGGAACTCGCCGACAATTCAGCGAGACTTTCCCTTGCCACGACATACATTGCAGCATCAGAAAGCTGAGCATCGCTGCATCCGCCTGAGAGAGACATCCGCCTGCAAAGTTCTTTTCTGGCACTTCCATACCATGGATAGATGTTTATCACACCTATCAGTTCATCAAGGGTAAGCTTCTTTATATCCACGTAATCCATACTACCAATTGGCAACTGTTGCATTGAAGATATCTTCACATAGTTTTTCCACTATTTCTTCACACAGGGCTGATTCTACAGCATCCAAAGATTGCATTGCATCAAAATCGGCATACGCAGAGAAAGACTTGTCCGCAAAGTCATCTTCCGGATACTTCCTGTTAACAAAGGAAATCTTTACCGTCACCGTAAGCCTGTTCTGAGCAGCCTGCTCGGTTGCTGTAATAGCAGTAGCCTTCACATCATATCCTGTGACCGCTCCCTGGATTTCCAGATCTCCTTCGACATCCACCAGTTCAAGCTTTGTAAGCTTGATGAACTTCTCCTGAAGGGCTTCTGTCATCTGGTTGCTCAAAGAAGGGTTCACCTTCAGTGCAGTATACTCGAAATAATTGACAGTCACTGACTTTACATCCGGTTGGATGGAGGTTCCGGTGAATGAATATATTCCACAAGAGTGTACTATCAATGCCGTGATGACCAGTGATACGACAACTCCCGTCGTTGCCAGAAACTTTCTGCTCATGCTCATTTTTCTATCTGTTTGATTTTCCTGTATAATGTTCTTTCTGATATTCCGAGTTCGGCAGCTGCAGCCTTGCGGTTGCCTCCATGCTTACGGAGCACCTTTTCAATAAGGTCCATGCTGGCATTCCTGATTGACAACACTTCCGGAGCCTGTTCCTGAAAATCCTGATCTTCCGGATCTTCCTCAGGAAGCATTATCTCCGGTTCAAGGCCATCTTCTTCTGCAAGAGATGAAGGCGGAGGAATTGCCGGAGCTGATGCCCTGGCAAGGCCGGCCTTTGCTACTACTTCCTTCAGATAATCAACGTCCTGCTTCAATTGAAGCAATGTGCGGATAATCGCCTCCCTTTCAGAAGAACTTTCAAAAGTTTCCTGATGAGGTGTAGTAGCCGGAAGGAGGTTCGGTTCTTCTTTTGGGATGTACTTGGAAAGAACATCGGTATCAATGACACATTTGTCCGAAAATCCGGCTAATCTGGCGGACTCCAATGCAGAAATGGACTCTGCCACATTCTTCAGCTGACGAATGTTACCGGGCCAACGGTATTTCCTCAAAAGAATCGATGCCTCTTCAGTAAGGGTAACCTTGCAAACTCCGTATTTTGCCGAAAAGTCCGAAGCGAATTTTCTAAAAAGCAGATTAATGTCGGTCGGACGGCTCCTCAATGCCGGCATTGAGATGGAAACAGCATTCAGCCTGTAATATAGGTCTTCTCGAAATTTTCCCTTGGAAACCGCATGCAGCAGATTTACATTAGTCGCAGCAACGACCCTGACATCCGTCTTCAACACCTTAGACGAGCCGACTCTTATGAATTCTCCAGATTGAAGAACCCTCAACAGCTTTGCCTGGGACGCTAATGGCAACTCTCCGATTTCATCAAGGAAAAGTGTTCCTCCGTCGGCCTCCTCAAAATAACCGCGCCTCATCTCATTCGCTCCGGTAAAAGAGCCCTTTTCGTGACCGAACAATTCGGAATCAATGGTTCCCTCTGGAATTGCCCCGCAGTTTACGGCAAAATATTTTCCGTTCTTCCTGCGACTGTTCTGATGGATGATACGTGGAATATTCTCCTTTCCGACACCACTTTCACCGGAAACCAGCACTGTAATATCGGTTGGAGCCACAGCAACGGCAATCTCAAGAGCCCTGTTCAAGGCCGGATCATTGCCGATTATATCGTACTTATTCTTTAATGTCTGTAATTCCTGACTGGTCATAATGCCACAAAGTTACGAAAAGGGTTTAAAATAAAGTAAAAAATATAAAAATATGATTAACTTTGTGCGGATTATGCCTATGTGTAATTTCATTAAGATTAACATATAAACAAAACCAATTAATTATTATTCAACATGAAGAAATGTTTCAATTTCCTTTCTGCAGCAATTCTCGGCTTTGCAGCTATCGCTTGTAGCTCTCCTGAGAAGATGGCGGAAATGTCAGAAAACGTAACTGTAAACTGCAACCCTGCTGTTCTCGAAGTGGTTGCTGGCGAGATCAATGCAGACGTGACTGTTACTTATCCAGAGGATTATTTCCATCCAAAGGCTATTCTTGAAGTTACTCCTGTCATCGTTTACGAAGGCGGCGAGGCAAAGATGACTCCATTCGTATTCCAGGGTGAAAAGGTTCAGGACAACTACCAGACTGTTCCTTCTGCTGGTGCTACTATCACAAAGAAGGTTAATTTCGACTATGTTCCAGGCATGGAGAAGTGCTACCTCGAACTTCGCGGTGTTGTTAAGTATAAGAAGAAGGCTATCGACCTCCCTACAAAGAAGGTTGCTGACGGAGCAAACACTACTTATATGCTCGTATGCAAGAACGGAAAGGTTGATTATAAGGCTGACAACTATCAGGAGGTTATCAACCAGACTGCCGAGGGTCAGATTCTTTACACCATCAACAGTTCTACAGTAAGAAACAATCAGCTTAAGTCTGAGTCTGTGAAGAACTTCCAGGCTGCTCTCGAAGAGATCAAGACTAACGAGCGTAAGACTCTTGTAAGCACCGACGTTGTTGCTTACGCATCTCCAGACGGAAAGGAAGATCAGAACAACAAGCTTTCTGACAACCGTTCGAAGTCTGCTGAGAAGGCATTCGGCAAGGTTACAAAGAAGCATCCTGTTGACGCTCCTGTAAATGTCAAGAGCATCGGTGAGGACTGGGAAGGCTTCCAGGAACTCGTTGCTGAGTCTGATCTTGAGGACAAAGACCTTATCATACGCGTTCTTTCTATGTATAGCGACCCAGCTGTTCGTGAGAAGGAAATCAAGAACATGTCTGCAATCTACAAGACTCTTGCAAAAGAGGTTCTTCCTGAACTCCGTCGTGCTAGATTCATCGCTAACGTTGAGTACAAGAACTTCACAAGCGAGGAACTCCTTCAGCTTATTGAGGAGAATATCGATGTTCTTGACGAAGAGGCTCTCCTCCGTGCTGCGACTCTCGTAAAGGAGAACAACGACAAGGTTGCAATCTATAAGAAGGCTGTCGAGAAGTATGCAAGTGCTCGTGCACAGTACAACCTCGCAATTACATATATTCACATGAACGAGCTTGCTGATGCAAAGGCTGCTCTCAAGAATGTTGATGTTGACGCAGACTGGAACAACGCAATGGGTGTAATCGCTCTCCGTGAGGACAACCTCGTTGCTGCCAAGAGATACTTCGCTGCTTCAGGAAACAAGACTGCTGCTGAAAATGCTGCTGTAATCACTATCCTTGAGGGAGACTACAAGGCTGCAGCTGCTGCACTTTCTAATGTTGAAAGCTTCAACTCAGCTCTTGCTCAGTTGCTCTGTGGCAACAATGCTCCAGCTGCTGCACTCGAGTGTACATGCTGCCCATGTGTTGCTTATCTTAAGGCTGTTGCTGCTGCCCGTATGGGTAATGCTGCTGCTGTAAAGAGCAACCTCGAAGCTGCTTCTAAATGCGAGAAGCTTGCTGCCAGGGCTGCTAAGGATGTTGAATTCGCTCAGTACAGATAATACCTCGGTCGTAATGACCTATCATATAAGGGACTGACTAGTATGACTGACTAGTCAGTCCCTTCTCTTTATATATGATTACACAGGGTAGATGAACTGTCGACAGAAACCTGTTAATGTGGACATAATTGGTTGGTAACTCGGACAATTCTGGCTAGTGGCGTCCAAAACGCAGGGACCAGGAGCACTTTTGCAGTCTTTCTGCCCGCGGTCCCCACCAAAATGATGGGACCAGGAGCGCTTTCCCAGTGTTTTTGCCCGTGGTCTCCACCAAATCGCTGGGACCAGGAGCGCTTTCCCCGCCTTTTTGCCCGCGGTCCCCATCTCTGTGCTGTCATATTAAACCTAAATTGAAAAGGTGTGCCCAACGCTGTTCAACTTGGCAGCGGTAGGCACAGTGCTATTCATTCCGCGAGCGAAAGCTAGGTCTTGACATAGGACGGCAACAGTCAAGCACGAGGACGGCCCTTTGGTCGAGCCGCCCGCAGTGCTTGATCTGCCGTCGCCGGAGTTCGTATATTCCGGCGACGGCACCTTGCGTAACTCTCTCAAAATCAGCAATTATCAACGAATACCGCCAATTTGACAATAGGTTAAGTCCAGACATTTTCAATCTCTGGTGCAATTCCTGCTCATAATTTTGTTAGCCAAGATCGATACGTAGTGCAGGGCACCGCAGCTGGCAAATACGCCAGCCAGCTGCTCAAAGCAAGCTGCGCGAGCTACGCCAAAGGGCTCGCTCCGTCTGCTTTGTGCCGGTGATACGGAAAACTCAAAACAACCGGAATTTTACGTTGAGCCGTTTGGTGGATGGGAATGCAAAATACCGCGGCGTAGGGGAGCGATATATAAACAAAAAAGTCGCCTCTGTATGAGAACGACCGAATATATAGATACCTCGTCAGGTAATGTCTTCAAAAAGTAAGTCAGCATTTCTGCTGACTCTTTTGGAGCGGAAAACGAGGCTCGAACTCGCGACCCCAACCTTGGCAAGGTTGTGCTCTACCAACTGAGCTATTTCCGCAGTTTTTCCGTTTGGGATTGCAAAGGTACGAAAGATTTTTAAATCTGCAAATATTTTTTTACTTTTTTACGTTTTCTTTCACATATTCACCCGGAAGTATACCAAAATGCTCTTTAAAACATTTTGAAAAATATGATGAGGAGTTGAATCCTGCCCTCATGCTGACTTCCTTTATGCTAAGGCTCCCTTCTTTAAGTAGCTTGGCAGCGGACTCCAGCCTGCACTTCCTTATATAATCAACAGGACGCATATCCAGATTGGCCTTCATCCGTCTGATCAATGAGCTTCTGCTCATTCCAAGCTGTTCTTCCAGTTGTTGTACACAAAAGTCAGGATCACTGAGATTGGCTGCGACAATCCTCTTTAGCTTTTTATTGAAGTCCTCCGGTTCTTCCTTCGGGACAATCACCTCTTGCTCAGGCACTCCTTCATGATAAACAGAAGCTAAAGCCTTCGGCGATTCAGAAGAATATTGCTGTCCGACACTTCTCGCCTTTCTTCGCTCATATATCAGAAGCCAGGTTACAAATGAAAGGAGCAGGAACATGGCTGCGATAGTAATCAACCTCCGTCCGGAAAAGAATCGAGGCGAAGGAGAGCCGGATACCACAACGATGGACCTATGCGGTTCAATGAGCATACCGTCGGGATCCATTACTGCTACATGAAAAAGATAACTGCCTGCGGGAACATGTTCATAACAGACCATAAGTTCATCTGTAACATCCTGCCATTCCTCATCATGTCCTTCCAGCAGACAAAGAACCCTATAACCAGATAGCGGGCCATATCCCGGAGCTGAAAATTGAAAACCAAGACTTTCCTTCCCCTCTGGAAGCATCAGAGTATTGGTAACATCTATGTTATTCTCGAGTATTCCATCTGAAGCCCCAGGACAAACGACGTCTCCGTTCACGAATAAATCTGTAACATAAATGTAAGGAGGTTCCTGCATAATCTTAAAATCCGCGGGGAGGAAAACAACGAAGCCGTCGTCATACCCAAGAAGCACTCTTCCATCTTCCAGAACGTACTCGCTTTCCCACGTAAAACCTGCCAGCAACGACGATAGCAACGGATGGTCTTCCAATACAAAAAGCGAATCGGACTGAGACAGAGACTGCCCGTCAACCTTTGTACCGAAGCGACCTAACTTCCCGGTCTGGGGATTGAAAGTAAGGTTTCCAAGATTTTCTGTCATGACAATGACTCTGCCATGGGAATCTGAAGAGAAAGACTTCACGAGACTTCCTTTAAGGGAGGTGCCGTCACTCAACTCCGTATATACGGCAAACTTTGACCGATACGCAGACTGATAAAACAGCCCGTCTGATGATGAGCCGAGCCAGAGTGCGTCTTTTGAATCACGGAAGATTGAGGTTATCCCGTCATGCTTTGAAACCACAGCTGACCTGGTGCTGATATCGAATCTCAGAAGGCCGGAGGTCATCGGCATCCAGAGATACTGACCGTCTTCAGCCAAACCCGTAGCATCAACATCCTTCGGCATTTTGTAAAACTGCCGAACACTTCCTTTTCTCAAATTTACTTCCCACAATCCAAACTTCTTTCCAGCAATATAAAGGATATCATCGGAACGGGAGTCAAAACAGATTCCCACTATCTGCTCTTCATTTATTTTCAGGAAAGGATCTGCCAACAGGAATTCGTCGAAAGAAGATCTCGACGTATTAAAAGAGCTGAAACCGCCGGTGCTCAAAGAAAAACAGATCCGGTCTGAAGAATCTATCGCCAATCTGATTATGGAGCCCTCTGAGTCCATCGGAACACCGGAACATTTCCCGGTAGAGGGATCATAGCAGAAAATGACAGGGGCATCCGCTGCTATCCAGACGCGTCCCCGGGAATCCGACACCATGGCATTAACCATGTGGTCGAAACCAGAAATATGCGTAAAGCTTGCTTTTGAATAATCATATACGGAAAGGCCTTCTGACGTTCCGATCAGAATATTTCCCAGACCATCTTCCTCAACTGCACGTATGCAAGATGAGGAAAGTCCTAAGCTCTTCCCGTCATACACCCGGAACTCTCTGCCATCATATCTGGCCAGTCCTTCTGATGTGCCGATCCATAAAAAGCCTCTGCTGTCCTGCATTATACACGAAACCGATCCTTTGGAAAAGCCTTTCTCTTCTATATCGATATGCATAAATTCATCCTGCGATTGTGCATTTGAATGAAATATAAGACCAAGAAAAGCAAACAAAGTGACAATCAGACACTTACGAGAGAGTAGTATATTATATTGCATGCGAATTTTATTATCTTTACTTCACAAAGTAACATATTCTTGTCAATCAATGCAAATTTTTTATCAGCAGAAACCGGACGAAATAAAATTTACATAAATTGTAAATACTCATACATATCACTAATAATGAGAGACATAACAAAAACTGACCCCTATCATTTACAGGATAGGGGTCAGTGCTATAATATCTTAGAACCGAACTACTGACGGTCAGCCTTTGATTCAAGGAAAAGTTCGTCCATCTGTTCCTGATCGATATACGAAGGAGAGTCAATCATGACGTCACGACCCTGATTGTTCTTAGGGAATGCGATGTAGTCACGGATTGTTTCCTGACCTCCGAAGAGAGAACATACACGGTCAAATCCGAATGCAAGTCCACCGTGAGGAGGAGCTCCGAACTTGAATGCATTGATGATGAAGCCGAACTTGTATTCCGCATCTTCCTTGCTGATGCCGAGAACCTCGAACATACGCTCCTGCATTGCAGCCTCATGGATTCGAATAGATCCACCGCCAAGCTCTGTTCCATTGAGGACAAAGTCGTAGGCATTTGCACAAACCTTCTCAAGGTCTTCCTTCCTGTCGCTATAGAACAGTTCCAGATGCTCAGGCTTCGGTGCTGTGAAAGGATGGTGCATTGCATAGAAACGCTGAGTCTCGTCATCCCATTCCACAAGAGGGAAATCAACCACCCAAAGCGGTGCGAAGTTGAAAGGATCACGAAGACCGAGTCGGTTACCCATCTCGATTCTGAGTACGCCCAGCATGTTCTGAGTCTTTCTCTTGGCTCCGCAAAGAACAAGCATCATATCACCCTTCTTTGCACCAAGTCGGTCTGCAACAGCCTGAAGCTGCTCAGGAGTATAGAACTTGTCGATTGAAGACTTTATGCTGCCGTCTTCATTGACCTTGATGTATACCAGGCCTTTAGCTCCGACCTGAGGTCTCTTTACCCACTCAGTGAGTTCATCGATCTGCTTACGTGTATATGAGGCAGTACCTTCTACGTTGATGGCTCCGATGTAATCCACACCGTCAAATACAGAAAAGCCATAACCCTTTACAAGGTCTGTGATTTCATGAATCTTCATATCGAAACGGATATCCGGCTTGTCGCTTCCGTAGAAATCCATGGCATCATACCAGCTCATGCGAGGTATTCTCTCTGCAATCTCTACATTAAGCACGTTCTTGAAGAGTGTCCTCATCATGCCTTCGAATGTATTGAGTACATCTTCCTGTTCCACGAAAGACATCTCACAGTCAATCTGGGTGAATTCAGGCTGACGGTCAGCACGGAGGTCCTCGTCACGGAAACAACGCACGATCTGGAAGTAGCGGTCGTAACCGGCAACCATCAGAAGCTGCTTGAAGGTCTGTGGTGACTGTGGAAGGGCATAGAACTGTCCTGGATTCATGCGTGAAGGGACCACGAAGTCGCGGGCTCCCTCCGGAGTGGACTTGATGAGATAGGGAGTCTCGATCTCGAGGAAATTCTGAGCATCGAGATAATTGCGGACTTCATGTGCAATCTGGTGACGGATCTTGAGAGCCCTCTGAAGAGGGTTTCTGCGAAGGTCAAGATAACGGTACTTTGCCCTGAGTTCCTCTCCGCCGTCACTCTCATCTTCAATTGTGAAAGGAGGGGTGTTGGCCTTGTTGAGAACCTTGATTTCAGTGAGGCTGATTTCAACGTCACCAGTAGGCATCTTAGGGTTCTTGCTCTGACGCTCTATTACATTTCCTGTAACCTGAAGCACCCATTCACGTCCGAGGCTTGCCGCTGTCTCTACCAAAGAGGCCTCAGCATGAGCGTCTACAACAAGCTGAGTGATACCGTAGCGGTCACGAAGGTCAACAAAGGTCATTCCGCCAAGTTTCCTTGACTTCTGCACCCAACCGGCCAGAGTAACGCTCTGACCAACATTTTCAATGCGGAGTTCACCGCAAGTGTGAGTTCTGTACATATTGTGTCTGTTTGTTCTTTCTAAGAAAAGCCCGCAAAATTAATCAAATATATTGAATATCTATATATCTACTTTTCTACAAAGCCTTTGGAGGTAAGGAATTCCCAGATGCGGTCAAGGAATGTGTAGCTTCCTGTTCCTGGAGAAGCCCAGGCCTGGAAACAATGATAACGGGTAGCAAGGGTGTGGAGTTCAGACTGGATTCCCATGGAAGCCATCTTTTCCCATATCTTGACAGAATTCATAGCAGCATAGCCGTCTGCATCTCCATGAATGAACAGCATAGGAGCTGTATCCAGGTCAAAGGAGAACTCCGGCACCAGAATATCACAATCTCTGTTACCTCCGTGGGTGTTTTCACCGTCGGCTCCGTCTGTCAATGCGTATGCAGGATAGATGCCGATTCCCCACTGAACATTACATGGAAGTCTTTCAAGGTCATCTACACCCATATATGGCTGATGTCTTGAAGAGGTCACACCCATCAGGGTCAGATGTCCTCCTGCCGAACTTCCCATGATTCCGATCTTTTCAGGATCAAGACCGAACTGTGCAGCCTTGCTTCTGACGATTCTGATGGCACGCTGAAGGTCCTGCCATGCCGTAGTATGCTTTGCAAGTCCCTTCGGACGAGGTGTACGATACTTCATCGTCACGACAGCCATACCTTTTTCATTAAGATAGCGTCTAGCCGGAACAACCTCGAATCCGTCAGGATCGTTTCCTTCATAGGAGCCGCCTGAGTATATTATCTGTATTGCCTTTGTCTTAAGATTCTTTGGAATATACCACTCGATATATGGATGACACTGGTGGTCCTGCACGTCCGGCATCTTTCCCTCCGGCCATATATCTTCCTTGAAATAGGTCTCATGGGCATCTGCAAACCTTGACATCAGCTCTACCGCCGGTGCCGGCTCACCGACAAAGCCCATCTGCCTGATGAATTCAATTCCTCTTTCCAGGCCGAAGGCCCCATGTCCTTCGTCAGGATAAAGGTGAAGCTCCGCCGGAATTCCCATGCTACGCAACTTTCTGTAAACCAAGGTGGAAGTGTAAGGGGCATAAATGTCGACACCGCCATGATGGAGACTCATAGGACAGGTATGGTCATCGAACTTGAAGACATCGCTGAGGAAAACATCGCTGCCATATCCCTGTCTTCTGGAAGGTGTTCCGTCTTCAGCATCTGTCGTTCCATATGCAGGAGCATTGACAATCGCCCAGTTTATATGACATGGAACCTCATCAAGCTTATCAATCTTGTCATATGCAGGGGTCTGTGAGCTGGTACCGAGAAGCAAAGCCAGATGAGAACCGGCAGACATTGAGATTGTACCTATCTTCTCCGGATCGAATCCTCTTTTTTCTGCCTGACTTCTTACCATCCTGACCGCACGCTGGCCATCTTCCCATGCTGTCTGATATATTGGAAGGCCAACCGGGCGTGGAGTCCTGTACACAAAATTGACACACTGGAATCCAAGCTCCGTGAACACTCTGTTCCATTCGTTTACAAGCCACACATCGCAGCAACATTCATACCCACCTCCGGAAATCAGGATCATACATCCTCCATTAGGTACTGCCGGAGCATCGAACCACTCGATATAGGCAGTACGATTCTTGTCGGGATTGAAGCCTTCCTTCTGACATTCATCTGTCATTGCTGCAATCTGATGATTCTGGGCATGAGGCATCCTGTTCTTTGGCCAGATCTTTTCGCGTTCTCCGGCTGAAAGATTGAAGACAAGATGCAAAATGGTAAATAACAAGACAAAGCGTTTCATTGTATACGGTTTTAATGATGAAATATCTTGACAAAACTACTCAAAATTAGTCGTCAATGCAAACAGAGCAATTCATAATTATTATCTTTGTGAGGATTTAATGATACTATGATGGAAGTTAGAGCAAAGAAGGCCCTGGGCCAACATTTCTTGACAGACCTGTCTATTGCACAAAGAATTGCAGATGCACTCATTGTTCCCTGCAAAGAAGAGCCTATGCCGGCACTGGAAATCGGTCCGGGAATGGGTGTGCTGACACAATACCTGCTGGAAAGACCGGAAGTTGACCTGAGAATGGTGGAGATAGACACGGAGTCCGTCAACTATCTGCTTACACATTTTCCGAAAGTCAGCGGAAGACTGCTTGAAGCGGATTTTCTCAAACTGAAACTCGAGAAGTTCTTCAGCAGGGAGTTTGCTGTCATAGGAAACTTTCCTTATAACATTTCATCACAGATCTTCTTCAAGATCCTTGACTACAAGGAGCAGGTTCCACAGGTGGTGTGCATGATCCAGAAGGAGGTGGCAGAAAGAATTGCGGAGAAACCTGGAACAAAGACATACGGAATCCTTTCTGTTCTGCTGCAGGCCTGGTATGACATCGAATATCTGTTCACTGTCGGAGAGGGTGCATTCAATCCTCCTCCGAAGGTCAAATCCGCTGTAATAAGACTTGTCAGAAACAGCAGGACAGAACTGGGATGTGACGAGGCTCTTTTCAAGACTGTGGTCAAGACCGGCTTCAACCAGCGTCGAAAGACCCTGAGAAATTCGCTCAAACCATTGATCAGAGCAAAGGCAGACAGATGCGGATGGACAGAGGAGCAGCTTGCTGAATTCATTTCAGACCCGGTTTTCGAACTTCGTCCGGAACGCCTCAGTGTCGAGGAATTCATCAGCCTGACGCTGAAGCTGGCGTAAAAGACCTCGTGCTCTCTTTATAAGACACTTGAGTGCCATGCATTGAGGGAGGAAGCAATGACCACCGACAGGCTTATCAGGCCCAGGAGGAGGTAATGCCATGTGTGTAGAAACTGAAGGGCAGACGATGATGTCGTCACGGGCAGGAGGATGTGACCTATGAGGAATATGGCGGCACATATGGCTATGTCCGTCAAGACGAGCAGGAGAGCCTGCATGCGACGTCGCTTCTTTATGGTCATACGTATGGTCTGCAGGATGCGGAGGTTATCCTGGATAGTGTCTGCCTCAGAGAGGCTCGCCGGTGTCGGAAGAAGGTTGATCTGCCTGACCAGTTCTTCTATGAAGGCGTCATCTTGCGGGACAGATATCTTGTTGTCCTGCATGAATTTCCTTATATCTTTTTCTGTTTCCATAGTCTATTTTATTACGACGTCATATAGAGCGGAGCAGATACTGTTTCAGATGCTGACGGCCTCGCGAAAGGCACGACCTTACCGTACCCGATGGCATTCCCAGGATGTCCATAATCTCCTTGATCGATTTCTCCTCCATATAGAAAAGAAGGATTACCGCCTGCTCACGCACGGTCAGCTGCCTTATGGCCATATACAGCTGCTGATGTTCATATTTTCTGTCTATTGAAGGTTCATCTTCGACATTCCCTGCCTCTTTCGGACTTTCATCCAGCGACTGCCAGCCATCTTCCCTTCCGGACTTCCGTAAGTGGTCAAAATAGCTGTTGTATGCGATCCTGAACAACCATGTAGAGAAACGCGAATGACCTTCAAAACGTTCAAACGAGAGGTATGCCTTCAACAGTGCTTCCTGTGCGAGATCATCAGCCAGAAAACCGTCCCCGGCACACAGACCTCGCAGGAACCTTCTCAAAGATTCCTGCTCGGCTGACACTGCATCTATGAACTGCTGCTTTGTCATCTACTAACCATTCAAGACGCTTCGTCTGTCTCAATTTCCGGTCTCATGAATCTGACACCATAGAAATACGACACCAGATTGCCGATTCCGACTGCCAGAAGAGGTATGCCTGCATAATATCCCCATGCCGGGAACGCCTGCACATTGCAAGCAGCAAGAACTATGAACACAAGACCCATAAGCGAGAGCATGACACCGATGCCAAGCTTGTTAAGAAGCTCCATCTTCACACTCTTCGGATTACCTTCAGTCATCTCGACAAACATAGCCGGATCAACTTCAACCCCATTCTCGATTGCCTTCACAAGGACATCCATCTTCTTCTCTGTCCTTTTTGTCTTGGCCCTTGTAACAAGCCATACGATCATTACCGGCAATACGACACAGATACAAATCGGTATCAGTAATACTAGTATTCCTTCCATAATATCAATAACTTTAAATTAAACTCCGTTGTATCCACCCCGGGCCCATGGCTCCCTCGGGTGGTTTCACATATTAGACTGCATAACTACAATAAATGTTGCACGGAACGGTGTAATTTGCTCAACAGACGAGCAGCACCTCACAAAATTTGGAACATCCCGCATCTCTCACTACCTTTGCTATTACAGATTTCTCCACTCGCTGCACTCGGTCGAAATGACAATCGAGAACAGAGACGGGTACCCCCTGCTCTAAGAGAAAGAAGCATACACATACGACAGAACAACAAACGATAGAAAATATGAAAGTCATACTTGTAAACGGAAGCCCTCATAAGGAAGGCTGCACCTACACCGCACTCAAGGAGGTAGAAAAGGAACTCATCAATTCCGGAATAGAGACTGAAATCCTCTGGCTCGGCATCAAACCTATCTCAGGCTGTCTGGGATGTGCCCAGTGCATCAGAAGAGGACCGGCAGGAGAGCCGGCAAGCCTGCGTTGCTTCATGAATGATCCGGTAAACGAATTCCTGGACAAGGCAGAAAAGGCAGACGGATTCATTTTCGGAAGCCCTGTACATTATGCCGCACTTTCCGGAACCCTGACCTCATTCATGGACCGGGCATTCTACGGAAAGGGTAAGATTTTCCGCTACAAGCCAGCTGCAGGAATCGTAAGTTGCAGACGAGGCGGTTCTACAGCTGCATTTGACCAGATTAACAAATACTTCACGATATCGTCCATGCCGGTAGTTTCATCAAAATACTGGAACATGGTGCACGGAAACACACCGGATCAGGTACGTCAGGACGAGGAAGGAATGCAGGTAATGAGGGAACTCGGCCGCAATATGGCATGGCTGCTTAAATGTATTGAGGCCGGAAGAAACGCTGGTATTCCGGATCCGGTCAAGGAAAAGCCGATAATGACAAACTTCATAAGATAAAAAGACAGGCTCAGGTATGATACCAGAGCCTGTCTTTCTTTTATTGTAGTTCCTACTCCGTTTTCTCACGCTCAATGACGTGACAGCACCTGTATCCGAGGGACTCGAGAGCAGGCAGCTGATGAGCAATCACATCAGCCTTGAAACGCTCATAATCCTTATCCTCCGGTGAAGACCACATGACCTCGCTGAGAGCCAGGATTCTAGGAAGAAGCATATACTGGACATGATCCGGAGTCGCGATGAATTCCGTCCAGACATTTCCCTGAAGTCCCAGGATATGAGACTGTGCTTCTTCAGGTATTCCGTCAAGGGGTTCATAAGCATAGCATTTCTCCACAGGAACATAGTGTCCGATGCTGATCGGCTCCTCCTCCGGCTTGTCAGACTGGCAGTAGTCAAGATAGCAGTAGCCGCAAGGGGTCATGATTGCATCAAAACCATTCTTCGCCGCTTCGATTCCACCTTCAACTCCCCTCCAGGACATGATGGTCGCACCTGGTTCGAGGTCGCCTTCAAGAATCTCATCCCAACCGATGACCTTTCTTCCTTTTTCGGCAAGCATCTTCTGTACTCTGGCTGTTACATAGTTCTGCAGATAATGCTCTGCGGTCCACTTATCGCTGTCCTTCAGGCCAAGTTCCTTTATCTTTGCCTGACAGGCAGGACAGTTTTCCCAACGAAGTTTAGGACATTCATCACCGCCGATATGTATGTATTCATATGGGAAGATGTCGCAGATTTCAGTGAAGACGTCTTCAAGGAACTCAAAAGAAGACTCCTTGCCAACACAAAGAACATCCTTTGCTATATCCCATACAGTCATAAGCTGGTAAGGACCACCTGTACATCCGAGATGAGGATATGCAGTCAGGGCAGACACCAGGTGAGCCGGAAGGTCTATTTCCGGAACGATCTCTATTCCACGCTCTGCCGCATATGCAACCACATCACGAAGCTGTTCCTGAGTATAGAAGCCGCCATATCTGATTCCGTCATTGGACTTGGCGTCCCAACCTATCATGGTACCGTTTCTCCAGCCTCCGACTTCGGTAAGAAGCGGATATTTCTTTATCTCGACTCTCCAGCCGTGGTCGTCGGTAAGATGCCAATGGAATCTGTTGAGCTTGTACATCGCCATCACATCAAGAATTTTCTTGACTTCATCTATCTCGAAGAAATGACGTGAGCAGTCGAGGAGGACTCCTCTATGACCGAAACGCGGACTGTCGTTGATCTCAACACAAGGGATGCTCCAATCGGCTGCCTCATCCGGCGTTCCGGAATAGATTCCTGCCGGCATGAGCTGCTTGAGTGTAGCTATCGCGAATACAGTTCCTGAATGAGTCGAAGAATAGACGTTGATCCTGCAACGTCCTATCCTGATACGAAAAGCTTCCTTATCAAGAGAGGCATCCCTCCTGAAGATGATCTTGCCACAGCCGTCAGCATCGGCAGATGCGGCCTCGAGAAGGTCTCCGAACGCCTCCACCACCTTTTCTTCCATATCAGTAAGTCCTTCCGTCTCAACTTCGGCTCCGAGAGCATTGAAATGTCCGCTTCCCATCTCCACGTGCTGCGGATATGGAACTATCGGAAGGGTGCCTTCGTTCTTTGCACAAGACGAAAACATTACAAGGCCACATATTGCAGCCAGCATGATTCTGATAGATTTCATGATCATTTTCCTGTATTTTCCTTGATGCAAGCCACTTCTTCTTCAGAATATGGAGTTCCGTCCTTGCGGAGGACGTCATGGAACCATAATTCAGGTTCATCCGCATCAAGAGGTGTTGCCCATGCGAAGATCGTATTGGTCTTTCCTGCAACAAAGCCCCAGTTGATAGCTCCTACATTCTCCTTCCTGAGCATAGGCATGATGGTCTGGAAGGTACTTCCCTGGGTTCTTGCCATATATTCCGTGCAGACCATAGGACGGTTGTACTTCTTGAGAGTGTCAACAAGATGCTGATGAGAATCAAGAGGCTCATAAGTGTGATATGTTATGATGTCCGAGTTCTCGATCTGCCATACGTTCATCTCGCCAAGATTAGGATGCCATACGCCTGCAGTAATAGGCTGTGAAGGGTTAACCTCACGTGCCCAAGAGAAGATCTGCTTAAGAAGAGGGAAAGAACGCTCATAGTATCTGTGAGGGTCCTGTCCGCCACCTGGCTCATTGTAGAGGTCCCATGCAAAGATGCGGTCATCCTCCTTGAATTCTGTCATTATGTCCTTGACATAGGTTTCAAGAAGAGCTGTGATTGCTGTCGTATCTTCCGTATACTGACATCCGCTTCCGCAAGGGCCGAAATAAAGGATGCCCGGATCCTTGAGCCAGCCTGAGTTGTGGACACCTCTCTGAGGTTCCGGCTGCTTTCCCGGAGCACATGATTCATTCCAGCAGTCATCAAGAAATACAAACATGGTTGAAATGTCATGTGAATCGGATATCTCAAGATATTTTCTGATTCTGTCCTTGAATCCTTCCTTATCCTGCTCCCATGCCACATGGTGCAGGAACACACGCATGCAGTTGAAACCAAGATCCTCTGCCCATCCCAGCTCACGGTCTATTGTTTCAGGGTCAAATGTTTCTGCCTGCCACATTTCCAGCTGGTTTATGGCATTGCTCGGTATGAAGTTGCAGCCCGCAACCCAGCCATGGTCTGCATACCACTGTTCAGCCCTCTCCTGAGACCATCTTTCTCCGGCCTTAGGGCCGCAGCATGAACATAGCAGTGATATGATCACAGAAAAATATATTATTCGTTTCATAGCTTCTGATTTTAATGTATCTGATAAATCACGATATTACCCGGAGACACCGTGGTCTTTCCGGAAACTGCCGCCGTCTTGTACCCCATGTTGTCATACAAGGTCGCCTTGGAGGAAAATTCTATTTCCAGATCCATGGATGACTTGTAATCCTTGTTGACAATGGCAATATAACGGTTACCGTCCTTGACTACCTGAGACACCACTGCCCCTTTATCACTTGTCTTCAAGCTTGAAATTCCTGCCGGCATTTCCGTAAGAGCCTTGGTACCATATGGAATTTCGACACCTGTATGCCAGACATCGGTAACTTCAGCACCAAGAAAGATCTTGGCCAAGGCCTGCAGTTCTTCATTCACCTTCTTCGCCCTGTCGTAAACCTGTGTCTTTGCATTACGATATATTCCATGGAATGTAAAATACTGGAATCCTTGGATTCCGTAGGCAAGATTGCTGAACATCTGTACCCTCAGTTCTTCAAGGGTCGGAACGGGATAGGTTACATCTTCAAGATAATGTGCAAGAGAAAGAGCAAAGGCCCATGTAGGAATCTTCTTGGCCCTGCCCATCCTGCGGATATCTTCAAGATTCTTGTACCATTCCGGTCTCAGTGAACTTACTCCGTCTATTTCCTGGATGGGATAATGGTCGAAGGACAGAAATCTCTGAGGCACCTTTGTCAGAAAGGCATTGACCTTCTGTATGTAGTCATCTATCTTTCCCCATGCCCAGTTAGGATAGAGGTTTATATAACACGGGTGGGTACTGTCGTATTTCTGAATCTTCTTTACCGCCTCGGCAAGCATGTCTATCTCACTGGTTTCCGGTTCGTCCTCTATATGATAGGCAAACAGGGCGGGATGGTCCTTCATTCTTGTGACCACATTTCCGGTGTCCGAAAAGATGGCATCACAGCGGAGAATACATTTCACTCCGGCCTTCTGGGCATTATCCAGAACTCTCATGACCTCGTCGAGGGTATCATACCATCCGAGATAGACATTGATGCCGCAATCCCTCATGAGCTCTAACTTATAATCGCTTTCCTCAGCCGTTATGCCGGTCCATGCGATTATAGGAAACTTTCCGTCGACAGTAAGGCCGGTAAGGTCATAATATGGAGCCCATGGCTGTCCGGTATCGGTGCTGGTGTACGGTCCGTTTTCTGACGGTGTTTTCTCACAAGCCGTCACCACAAGGGCGACGGCTGCGAGAAAAAATGATATGAATTTTCCAAGTCTACTCATTTACCTTTGTCAAAGTAACTGTGTTATTCTTCTTGTTGAAGTCGATCTGGTACACGCCTGGAGTGAATGCCTTCTCGATATTCTGGACTCCGTAATAAAGTACGCCGTCAGCCTTAGCTACGAGATCGTCGTTGAGAGATGTCCAGCCGGTAACATAGGAACCCCAGTTATAATCCGAGTAGATATGCATTCCGAAATTGTCGGCCAGATAGATGTGGGTACGGTACTCGTCGGCTGAAATCTGATAGAGTGCAAGAGACTTGCAGACCTCGCCGTTCTGACCCGCGTAGATACCTGTCTCGACGATAGGGAACTCGATGTAAGGGCTCTGAGGGAAGCTGGCATTCTTTCCGATGATAGTGTGCTTGTTGCTTGCCGATGAGATATAGTTTCCGAAGTTGAGCCAACCCTTGTCGATCCAGTAACGGAGCTCGTAGTTGTCGCTGACACCGATGTAACGGGCACAGCAGTTAACCTCGTCGATGTTCTCGAAGATTCCGGTGTTCACAAAGTCCTTGATTGGCTTATCGAATCCGAAGAAATAAAGCTCGCAACCCTGTGGGAGGCACTGTGTCCACTGTACGAGGGTTCCGTCGCCCAGATCACCAAGGCCGCTCTTCCAGATGCCTTCGCGGTAGATAACCTTGCCGCTCGCAATGTCGAAACCGACCTTCCAAGGCTTATTGTTGTATACTGCATAGGCAGCGTCTAGCTGGAATTCGCCGTATTCCTTTCCATTGTCACCCTTGATGGTGAAAGAGGTTCCGATCTCGCCGCATCCTTCCTCAGTAACGAAGTGTGTGCCGTTGAATACGGTCATGTTCCATGTCTTGCCGTTGTTGTCGGTCAAGGTAAGGGCTGTCGGAGGAAGTTCTGGTTCTGGCTCCGGCTCCACATTACCATCTGCCTTTATAAGAGTAAGGGCTACAGTGTTGTTTGTCTTGTTGAAGTCGATCTGGTACACGCCTGGAGTGAATGCCTTCTCGATGTTCTGGACTCCGTAATAAAGTCCGCCGTCAGCCTTAGCTACGAGATCGTCGTTGAGAGATGTCCAGCCGGTAACATAGGAACCCCAGTTATAATCCGAGTAGATATGCATTCCGAAATTGTCGGCCAGATAGATGTGGGTACG
>JAGAKH010000110.1 GCA_017625725.1 Bacteroidales bacterium
AAATAATTAAGGAGGAATAGGAAATGGCAAAGAAAGCAGTCGCAACCTTCAAGGCTGGTGTACAGAAGAAGATGGTTAAGTGCATCCGCATGGACAAGTCGCCAAAGACTGGAGCTTACGTATTTACTGAGGAGCTCGTTGAAGAAGACAAGACTAAAGAATTCTTCGCAAAGAAATAATTCTTTCTTGTAAGCGTTTTATAAGTGGCAAAGCAGATTTTATCGGCTTTGCCACTTTTTTTATACATTTAAAAACCGTACTTTTGTAAGTTAAACGCAAAGTCTTTATGGGCATTTTTGATAAAGGAGTAAAAAAGACCAACAGAAGCTTTTTTGATAGGCTGTCAAGGGCGATTATAGGTAAGTCACAGGTAGATGAGGATCTGCTTGATGCCATTGAGGAGGCCTTGCTTGCCACTGATATGGGCGTAGATACGACGATGAAGATAATCGAGAATCTTGAAGAACGCATCAGCAGGGATAAATATGTTTCTCTAGATGAACTGGTCGATGTTCTAAGAGATGAGATTGCCCTCCTTCTGAATGTCAAGGAAGGAGAAACTTCAGATGATGAGATCATTCCGTTCGATTTCTCAAAGAAACCGTATGTGATAATGGTTGTCGGTGTCAACGGCGTAGGGAAGACCACGACTATCGGCAAACTCGCAAGCAGGCTCAAGGCACAGGGAAAGAAGGTGGTTCTTGGTGCAGCGGATACGTTTAGGGCGGCTGCGGTGGATCAGCTTACTATCTGGTCGGAAAGAGCAGAAGTGGATATCGTCAAGCAGGAAATGGGCTCAGATCCTGCATCTGTAGCATACGATACTGTAAGATCGGCAGTTGCTAAAGAGGCGGATGTGGTGATAATCGATACAGCCGGACGTCTTCATAACAGGGTTGATCTGATGAATGAGCTTACAAAAATCAGAAATGTGATGAGAAAGGTCATTCCTGATGCACCTCATGAAGTCCTGCTTGTCCTGGATGGCTCTACCGGACAGAATGCCTATCAGCAGGCCAAGGAATTTGCCCGTGCCACTGATATTACGGCACTTGCAGTCACCAAGCTTGATGGCACAGCAAAGGGAGGCGTTGTCGTAGGTATTGTAGATCAGTTCAGGGTGCCGATCAAGTTCATTGGTATCGGTGAGGGAATCGATGACCTGAAGGTGTTTGATAAACGTGAATTCGTTAAGTCGCTCTTCTCAAAGGATGACTTGGAGTAATTGAATAATTAAAAGATAGATACGATATGAAGATTTCTTACAATTGGCTCAAGGACTATCTTGAGTGCAGCCTTTCTCCTGAAGAGGTGGCTGAAGCATTGACTTCGATAGGACTTGAAGTGGATTCTTTAGAGCAGGTGGAAGAGATTCCCGGTGGCCTTGCAGGTGTAATTGTCGCTGAGGTAGTTGAATGTGTGGAGCATCCGGATTCCGACCATCTGCACATAACCAAACTTAATACAGGCGATGCTGAACTGCTTCAGGTAGTCTGTGGTGCGCCGAATGTGGCTGCAGGCCAGAAGGTGCTTCTTGCTACTGTAGGTACGGTTTTGGGTGAGGATTTCAAGATCAAGAAATCCAAGATACGTGGAGTTGAATCTTATGGAATGATCTGTGCCGAGGATGAACTCGGAATCGGCGAGTCTCATGATGGAATCATGGTGCTTGAACCGGAAGCTGTAGTCGGTACCCCTGCAAAGGATTATCTCGGTCTTGCGACAGATGCTGTCATAGAAATCGGACTTACTGCGAATCGTGTAGATGCAGCTTCCCATATTGGTGTTGCAAGGGATATGTATGCTTATCTCAGACATAATGGCATTTCATGCCGTCTTAATATACCTGATGTCTCAGCTTGGTCAGACAATGATGCCGAGGGTGCCATACCTGTTGAAGTAATGGCCCTTGACGGTGCTCCGAGATATACAGGAACAACAATCAAGGGTGTGAAGGTTGCTGCTTCTCCAGAGTGGCTTCAGAAGAAGCTCCTTTCGATTGGTCTCAGGCCGATAAACAACATTGTGGATATCACAAATTTCGTTCTTCATGAGACCGGCCAGCCGCTCCACGCTTTTGACGCTGCAAAGATTGAGGGAGGAAAAGTCGTAGTCCGCAGGGCCGAAGACGGTGAAAAGTTTATCACATTGGATGGGGTGGAGCGTACACTCAGTTCAGCAGACCTCATGATTGCCGATGCTCATAAGCCGATGTGTATTGCCGGTGTTTTCGGAGGAGATGAGTCAGGTGTGACTGAGTCGACTGTAGATGTCTTCCTCGAAAGTGCTTATTTCAATCCTGTATCAATAAGGAAGAGTTCGAAGAGGCATGGCCTGAAGACTGATGCATCATTCAGATATGAACGTGGTGCTGATCCGCTCATCGTTGATTATGCGGCTAAGCGTGCTGCCCTTCTGATTCATGAACTGGCCGGTGGAGAGATTGTCGGCAGAATGCAGGAATCTTATCCGGAAAAGATCGAAAAGAAGGTTGTAGAACTTGATTATGACAGAATCGAGAGCTTTATCGGCAAGAAGATAGGTCATGATGTGATTGAGTCAATCCTTGAATCCCTCTCTTATAAATTCCTTGAAAAGAAAGATTGTGGTGCCAAGGTTGCTGTGCCTTCTTATATGGTGGATGTATATCGTGAATGTGATATCGTTGAAGAAATTCTTCGAATCTACGGTTATAACAACATCGAGTTGCCTCATGCAATGAGAATGTCTGTAAACGCACCGCAGAAGCCGGAACCGGAGCAGGTGAGGAAGACTATTGCTGATTTTCTTGCAGCTAACGGTTTCGTTGAAACAATGAACAATTCCCTCACCAAGTCTGATTATTATGCAAAGTTAAAGACATTTCCAGAGGACAAGTGCGTAAGGATAATGAATCCTCTCAGCTCAGATCTGAATGTCATGAGGCAGACATTGCTCCTGAACGGACTTGAGGTTATTGCCTATAACATCAACCGTCAGATCACAAATATTAAGACTTTTGAATATGGTTCCGTATACTGCTTCAATCCGGAAATGGATGGAAAGACCCTTGATTCGTATGAGGAGCATACATGCTATGCCATGTTCATGAGCGGCCAGCCGGAAAAATCATGGAGGACAGATCCGGGAAAGGGAAGTTATTTCCAGCTCAAAGGGTATCTTGAACTGCTTCTCAGACGCTTCGGTTGCGATATTTATTCATTGGAGACCTCGGCAGCACCAGCAGATCTTTTCTCTGAAGGATTGTCATACAGCCTTCCGGGAAGCCATCAGCATCTGGCTGTAATGGGAACCATTGCTCCGGCAAGACTTAAGCAGTTCGGTATCCGCCAGCCAGTCTTTGCGGCTGAAATCAATTGGCCTTCATTGTTTGAACTTGTAAAGAGGAATAAAATAAAATATAAGGAACTTCCTAAGTTCCCTGAGGTAAGACGTGACCTCGCTTTGCTCCTTGATGAATCGGTATCTTATGCGGATCTTCGCAGAAGTGCGTTCCGTGTAGGCAAGAAACTGCTCAAGCAGGTAGGGCTCTTTGATGTATATAGAGGAGATAAGATTGCAGAGGGAAAGAAGCAGTATGCTTTGAGCTTCGTGCTTCAGGATCTTGAAAAGACCTTGACTGACAACGATGTGGAAAAGATCATGAATAAGCTCCTGTCCACTTTCCAGAATGAATTTGGAGCAACATTGAGATAAGCGATGAAGTCATATTTGCGTCATATCCCTGTCTTTGCCCTGATGGCAATCCTTTTACTTACGTCTTGCAAGAAAGACGAGGCCAAGCTTATACCTAGAGGCAAGATGGCGAGGATTTATGCGGAGATGCTGGCTACTGACCAGTGGGTCAATTCAAATCCGACTCTCAAGACGATGGCAGACACCAGTATGGTGTATGAACCTATTCTAAGGAAGTATGGATATGACTCATATGACTATCGACATTCTGTCGGTGTCTATATGAACGATCCCGAGAGGTTTGCAAGAATACTTCGAACATCGGCTCAGTTGTTGGGTAACCGGATCAAGGAACTGGAAAGACTCAAGAAGGAACAGGAAGAGGCAGCAGAAAGAAGAAAGATAACTGTATTCCTTGATATTCAGCACTTTTTCCCATATCTGGAAGAAGAGGCATATGTCCACTATCATGATAGTCTTAAAGTAGAATATGATACACTGGGGGCATATAAGATAGTACCGGTTGAAAATGCGGATACCGTTTACGAAGGATTGCATATGATCATCAAGGTTGACAGCCTGTCACTTAAGGATACGATTGTATCGGGTGCATTAACAGAGAAATAGAATGGCAGTAAAAAGAGTTGCAGCGGAGTTTGTATACACGCTTGATTCCATAGAACCGCTCCGCAATGGTTACGTGGAGTATGATGATTGTGATGGCACTGTACTGAAAGTGGGGGCCTGTGCAGACGGATACTCTGATGAGATTCTCAAAGGTGCTGTAGTACCGGGATTTGTTAACAGTCATTGTCATGTGGAACTTTCACACCTCCATAAGAAGTTCGTGAAGGGAACGGGAATGGCTGGCTTCATAGACCAGATCAATTCACTTCGTGACTGGGCAGGAAGTGATGTCAAGCAGAAGCTTGTAAAGGAATGGATGGACAGAATGTGGGAAAGAGGAGTTTCAGCTATGGCCGACATAAGCAATGATGATTCGTCCTTCGAAGTGAAGAAGACTCATCAGATGTATACAAGAACTTTTCTGGAGGTCTTTGGCAGCGAGCCTGAAATGTGTGAGGGAGTCATGAACGATGTGGCGGAATTGAATAGCGTGGCTCAAAAAGCTGGCATAGATGCAGCTCCTACACCTCATTCGTGTTACACTATGAGTCCTGAACTATTGTCTGCATCTGCAGCGGCTGCCCTTGATGCAGGTTTTCTCTCATATCATTCGCAGGAGAGTCAGGAAGAGGAAGACCTTCTCAGGTCAGGAAGCGGTGCGATGTATGAAAACAGGAAACGTTCCGGTATGAGTACACCTCCTGTTACGGGAGAATCTTCGTTGAAGTATTTTCTTTCAAGACTGGCTGCTGTAAGGCCGGTACCCTATGATGCAAGGGTTCTGCTGGTGCATAACGTTTGTCTGCAGCAAGATGATATCGATGCCGCCAAGCAGGTGATGAAGAATATATATTGGGCAGTCTGTCCATTGTCGAATCAGTTCATACATAATACATTGCCTCCTGTTCCTCTGATGAGGGCAAATTCTTTGGCAATAACGGTCGGCACTGATTCCCTCTCCAGCAATGACGATCTTGATATGGTTGCTGAATTGGTCTGTCTGCATGATTCATTCCCTGAAGTTCCTATGGGAGAGATTCTACAGTGGGCATGTCTTAACGGTGCATGCTTCTTATCCAAGGAAGATGTGCTTGGAAGTATAGAACCTGGAAAGAAACCAGGCCTGGTATTTGTTTCTGATATAGACGAGAACGGTTTCTTTACTTCAGGAAGTCGTTCTGCTAGAATTGTCTGATCATGTTGAGGTTTGAGGATATAGTTTTCGGACCAATAAGGAGTAGGCGCCTGGGAGCATCGCTTGGAGTCAATATACTTCCATCTAAAGGTAAATTGTGTAATTTTGATTGTATATATTGCGAATGTGGATGGAATAGGGACGGACGTGAGGATAACAGATTTCCACTTTTAAAAGATATCAAGCTGGCTCTGGAAACCAGAATAGCTGAATTGTCTGCAAAAGGCGAGCAACTTGATTCAATTACATTTTCAGGTAATGGAGAACCGACACTTCATCCTGATTTCCCTTCCATAATAGATCTGGTATTGGACTTGAGGAACCGTTATTATCCTCAGGCAAAGGTGTCTGTGCTTTCAAATGCTACTCGTGTAACTCACCCGGAAATCGTTGAAGCCTTGAAGAAAGTTGATAATCCGATTCTTAAGATTGATGGTCCTGATGATCGGACTATAAAGCTGATGAATATTCCGTCAGGTCATTATCGTCTTGACGAAATAATCGAGGGGCTTAAATCTTTTGACGGTGATTTTATTCTTCAGACCATGTTCCTGAAGTCTCCACGTCTCAACCTCTCCTCCAGGTCTTCTCTTGAAGGATGGATGAATATAGTCAGACTACTCAAGCCTAGAGAGGTAATGGTCTATACGATTGATCGGGAAACACCTGAGGCTGATCTGGAAAAATATACCGTAGAGGAAATGACTGAATTTGTCGCTCCTCTGATTAAAGAAGGGTTTAAAATACAGATAAGAGGATGAGGGCAGTAGTTCAAAGAGTTGCAAAAGCATCTGTCAAGGTCCATGAGGAATCCTACGAATCTGCTATTGGAAAAGGACTTCTCATTCTTGTTGCCTTTATAGACGAGGATACAGAGGAGGATATCGAATGGATGTGTCGAAAAATTGTTTCGATGAGGATATTCGATGATTCTCAAGGTGTCATGAATTTATCCGTTGCAGATGTAGATGGTGAAGTACTTGCTGTCAGTCAGTTTACTTTATATGCATCTACAGTCAAGGGGAACAGACCGTCGTATATCAAGGCAGCAAAGCCAGATGTGGCAGTTCCTTTGTATAAAAGGTTTTTGCAGATATTGGAAGAAAAATTGGGAAAACCGGTTGGAAAGGGTATCTTTGGTGCTGATATGAAGGTTGAACTCTTGAATGACGGTCCGGTGACTATAATTATTGATTCTAAATTGAAATTTTAAATATATGAGTTATTTAGAAAAATACAGCTATTCTCCTGATCAGGAGGCGATGGGAAGAGCTTTGGAGATGATTGCTGCAAATCTTGAGAATGCGGCATCGGAGCAGGTCTATAAGGATTGCTTCTCAATGATGGATCTCACTACATTGAAGACGAACGACACTCCGGCGACAGTGTCTCAACTGGTGGAAAAGGTTAACGTATTTCAGGATTCTTATCCTGAGTGGCCTTTGCCAGCTTCAGTCTGTATATATCCAAATTTTGTTGATACCGTAAGAAAGGTAAGGCGTAAAGACTTTAATATAACAGCAGTATCTGCATGTTTCCCTTCATCTCAGAGTTTTCTGGAAGTAAAACTGAAGGAATGTGAGATGGCAGTTGAGGCCGGTGCAGATGAAATAGATATAGTTCTTGCCCTTAATGCATTCCTTGCCGGTGATTATGAAACTGCAGCAGAGGAGATCCGCCAGGTCAGGAGATGTGTGGATACAGTGGCTCAGAAGCAGGGAAGAGAGGTTCATCTGAAGGTCATTCTTGAGACAGGATTACTCCGTACTCCTGAGGCTATAGCTGAAGCATCCTTCCTCGCTATGGAAGCTGGAGCTGACTTTATCAAGACCTCTACCGGCAAGATAGATGTGAATGCAACTCCAGCTGCGGCTTATGTCATGTGTGAATGTATTGCAAAGTATCATGCGGCGACAGGTAGAAAGATAGGCTTCAAGCCGGCTGGTGGAATATCATCTGCAGCAGATGCCCTTTGTTATTATTCGATTGTCTCTGCTGTTCTTGGAAAAGAGTGGCTGGACAAGAAACTTTTCCGTTTCGGAGTCAGTCGGGTTGCAAATAGTCTTATTTCAGCCGTAGAACAGAAGACAGTTTCATTCTTCTAATCCTGATATTTATCGGATTCTGCAACAGAATTCATTAAATTTGATATGAAAAAAGTGCTCTACAGATGCCTGTAGGGCACTTTTGTGTAAATAGCCGTATACTTTTTCGTTACACGGATAATCACCGATAATTTTGCCATCGTGAATAAATGATAAATAACGATGGTATGAGAGGTGTGTTAAAATGGCTGTCAATGGCATTGGTCATCGTGTCATGTGGCAAAGAGAGTGCTCCATATGAACGTAGTGTAAACTATGAATACGGGAGAAATCTCTCTCATGAAAAAATTGTACTTGGGGAACGTCTTGAAAATCCCTACAAGACAGAAAATATGCGGAGGGCTCTGAGTTCCCTGTATCCTACCAAGGCAGAGCATGCTGTGATCCAGACCACGGACCTGTATGTTCGTTTCCTTCCGGCAGATCAATCTGAATATGAACTTCTTGATTCATTGGGCCTTGAGATGGTAGATCATCCTTTGGATTATTCTATCGCTGTTGAAGGTGACTGGTACCATGATCCGGATATTTCTGAAGACTCCATGACATGGCAGTATGCTGTTGTTCCGAAGGATTTTGTCTTTCCGGATGTCAGGTACGAGGTCATAGATGAATGTTTTATGTCAGAAAACAGTCCGGCTACCAGATCCGTTGAAGGTATTGATTGGGAACTGGTTGAACGACAGGCTTATACCCTAACAGGAAATGCCGGCATGCTTTGCGATAATACTACGACCAAGTCAGATAAGGCCACTCCATCAGGCCGTATAACTATCGTGGACAAAGACGCAAATGGTGGTAAGCCTTTTGGCGTGGCAGGTGTGTGCGTTTCATGTAACTCATTTATAAAATTCGATAAGACATACACTGATCGTGATGGATATTATACGATGAACAAGCAGTATTCGTCGAATCCACGCTATCGCCTGATTTTCGAAAATTCAAAAGGCTTTTCCATCGGGTTCAATCTTATTCTCCTTCCCGCTTCCATATCTACCTTAGGAGAGGCTTCACCACTTGGGGTGACTATGACTGTCACTGAAGAATCAGAAGATAAACTGTTCAGGCGTTGTGTGGTCAACAATGCTGCATATGACTATTACACCAGATGTGGAAAAGAGGATATGGATATAACACCTCCTCCGTCAGATCTCAGACTGTGGATTTTTAGAGGGCTGGAGGCCAGTAGTGCTGTTATGCTGCATCATGGTACAGTGCTGGAGAATGAGTTTCTGAAGAAGTATCTGGGAGATTTTGCACCACTTATATACTATTTCCTACCGGATATTACGATTGGAACTGCCGATAAACGTACTTATCAGTCAATTTATTCTGCAGTCTGCCATGAACTGGCTCATGCGAGCCATTTTATGAAGACAGGTACAGCATATTGGGATAAATACATTTTCTATATCATAAAAGCATTTGTTCTAAGTGGGGGACTGGCCTATGGTGACGGAACAGGAGAATATGCCGGGTATTGTGACGTAGGGGAAAGCTGGGCTTATTATATGGAAGGTAAAATGTTCAAGGAACGATATGGAGGCAGTACACCGAACTTTGGGACATCATTCTGGTTTTATCCTCAGATCCTGCGATATCTGGATGAAAGAGGGATCGTATGTTCGGATATATTCTCAGTGCTGAACGGTGCGGTTACGGATCGTCAGAGTCTGAAAACAGCTTTGCTGGCTGTCTTCCCTAATAAAAAGGCAATAATCAATCAGGCTTTCAGCAGGTATGGATATGAATAAGATGAAACTCTTACTGTTTCTGACAGCTATAATGTCTGCCGGAATCGATGCGGGAGCTCAGAAATTCAGCTTGTCAACGAATATTCTGGATTATGCCCAATTGGGAACCTTTAATGCTGAAACATCCATTGCTCTTTCCAGACGGTTGAGTATGAGTGCCGGTATAAGGTATAACCCGTTTACATTCAATAAGGGAAATCCCGATAAACAGTTCCAGTACAGGCAACAGGCATATTCTGTGGGTCTTAGACTATGGCCATGGCATACATGGTCAGGCTGGTGGTTCGCTGTAAAAGCTCGATATCAGGAGTATAATTTCGGCGGAATCTGGAATAATGAGACAGAGGAAGGAGACAGAGTCGGCATCGGATTGTGCTCCGGGCATACATTTATGCTGACCAGGCACCTTAATGTCGAACTTGGTTTGGGATTCTGGGGCGGTATGTCGTTTTATACAAGATATTCTTGTCCGGAATGTGGGGTTACACTTGCATCAGGAAAGAAATACTTCCTTTTACCGGATGATTTTAATTTGTCGTTAGTCTATGTGTTCTGACATGAAGAAAACCATAGTTTACATGATGGTTCTGATAATGACGGCTTGTACTTCCTATAAGAAGATGGGGCAGATCCGTTCCGGTGCACTCGGAGTAGGACTCTCTGTACCTGATGAAAGACCTATGGAAGAACCGGACGTGGCTGTCAGAATCGACAGTATCAGAGGTACGTTAAGTGGTGAACCGATAATCATGAATGCGATCCGTGATACAGAAACAGGAGAAATGGTCGCTACGGATGTAATCAATGCCTCAAAGGTAGTAGCAAGATTCAGAAATGTCGCGGAAAGGGCAGGGTATGTTTCAATCAGTTTTGATGTAACAGTTCCTTCGGAAATGTCAGAATCACAATGGCAACTCAAGATCCGTCCTTTCATGTCTATCCAGGATGATACGCTTACACTGGACCCTGTGTTCATAACAGGTAAAGGCTATCGCGAAGCTCAGCTCAGGGGCTATCAGAGATATCGCCAGTTTCTTGCTTCGATAGTTAATGACACTACTGATCTTGTGAGAATGAGGCAACTCGAAATATTCATTGAGAGATATTTCCCGGATACATATGCCATGAAAAGAGACTCTTCTATAGTTCCTGAACCATTGGCAATGAACCTTTTCGGTGTTACTCAGATTGAAGCATTGAAACATTATACCATTCAATGGAAAAAGAGACTTAATGACAGGAAGATAAGCCGGAAGGACCTGATGTTCAATAAATATGTAAAAGACCCTATAGTGAACGAAGGAATCCGCTTGGATACAGTGATGACATCTATGGAAGGTGATTTCATATATCGGTACGTCCATACGTTCAAGAGCCGTCCCAAACTGAAGAAAGTAATGATCTCTCTTTTTGGAGAGGTCTATGAAAAAGGCGTGGAGATATGCTCGCTGCCGTTTCCAAGTGAATTGACATTTTACATAAGTTCGTTAGCCTCATTGGCTGATGATTCTCCGAGGTATAAGATGCACATCCTTGAGAGGCGGGTGTTTGACAACACTAAAGCTTTCATTGACTTCAGACAGGGAAGTGCAAGTATAGATACACTGCTGGGGGATAATTCATCTGAACTGCGAAGGGTAGTTAAGTGTATTGATGATGTAAGGTCACGTACTGAATATGGTCTTGATTCACTAGTGATAACGGCCTCATGCTCTCCGGAAGGTTCTTATAGCCTGAATCAGAAATTATCGGCGGCCCGATCGGAATCTGTCAGGAAATATGTTGGGGAGTATGTCCCTCTTGAATGGAAAGACAGCCTTCGTACCTCAGAACTTCCGGAAAACTGGGGACAGCTGAGGAAACTTGTGGAGAATGATACTATACTGAATCCTAACACTAGAAAACGACTTATGGAAATCATTGACGGGCCTGAAAGTCCGGATCAGAAGGAAAGAAAGATGGCAGGTCTGTCTTGTTATAAATATCTCAGAGAGAAAATTTATCCTAAGCTGAGAAGTGTCAGTTTCAGTTTTCATCTCCACCGTATAGGTATGTTCAAGGATACAGTTCACACTACGGAGCTTGATACTGTGTATATGGCAGGACTTCGTGCCCTGAAGGAACTGGACTATAAGAATGCCGTTTCTCGGCTTCGTCAATACGGTGACTATAATTCGGCTTTGGCCTATATGTCAGCTGATTATAACCATTCTGCGTTGGATGTCCTGATGAAACTGGATGATACTGATCCTAAGGTGTGCTACCTGAAAGCAATGGTGCTGTCACGGTTGGAACAGCATGAAGAAGCTTTGAAATATTTCAAACTGAGCATCACATATGATCCATATCTGGAGCATAGAGCTAATCTTGATCCGGAAATGACAAGAATCAGAAAGCAGATGGATCAGTCATATTATTAACTAATTAATCAATTAAACAAATGAAAAAGATCTTATTGGCGGCAATGGCCGTTTGCACCCAGTTGGCGTGTGTGGAAGTAGGTGAGTTACAGAATCCTGTCAAGCACGGGCAGAAAGAAGAAGTGAAGTTGACAGTATCTCTTCCAGTTGTAAAGACAAAGGTTACCGGGGCATCTGACGAAGAAAGGATATCCAATGTGCAGGTTCTGGTCTTCAATGCGGAAACGGATCTGGTGGAGTCTTATCTTTCTGTAGATTCTCCTGACCTGGATTCCCCTATAGAACTGACGTGTACTACTGGAGAGAAGGATATCAAGGTCATGGTGAATTCGAAGTTTTCATATTCTTCTGTCCTAACTCCGGATGATCCGCTGTTGAAGAGGGCAGAACTGCTTCATAACACTAAGGAAAAGCATTTCATGTATGGAGAGAAGACTGTCAATCTGACTGCGTCCCAGAGTGTGACCGTTGAAGTGCAGCGTCAAATCGCCAAAGTCGTACTCAAAAAGATAGAGGTTAATTTCGAATCGGAAGCATTGGCAGAAAATGACCTCATAATAAATGCTATCTATATGCTGAACGTATGCAACAGGATCAGCATCCCTTATGAATCCTCCTCGTTTGATGCTACCTATTATTCAGACCCGATGCTATGGTATAATAAGATGATGGCACAGTATGATATGTACAATGATTATCTGTATGATACCTTGACAGGAGTGGCACTTGACAAAGAAACCATATATGATACTGAACATTTCTTTTATGTTTTCCCTAATATGGCCGACGATAGCTATTCGGAAGAATGGTGCCCTAGATTTACACGACTGGTTGTTGAGACAACTTACAAGGATAAGACCTATTATTATCCGGTAAGTATTCCGTATATAAAGTCCAACACTGTATATACTGTTTCCATGAAGATAACACGTCTTGGATCTTCGTCTCCGGATATACCTGTCCAGAAGACCTCCGGTGGGTTTACAATTGATGTCAAGGATTGGGATTATGCTACTGAAATCAATGAGGTGATCTGATATGGATAAAAAGAGGAAAATGCTGTCTGGAGCCATATTCTGGCTTATTTGTGCGACTGTCTCATTCTCGTGTTCAGTCAAGGAAAAACGTGATGCATGCCCTTGTATTCTGGAAATGGATTTCAGCAGAGTAGATCGTACTGCCATGAAGTCTGTCGGTCTGCATGTAATGGCTTCGGATGGCTTTGTCCTCTCTGAAAAACTGTCGACGGACACCTTGGCCTCAGAGAAGGTGATAAGATTACCCAAGACAGGCATCTGTCTCAATGTGTGTCATGGAGATGAGGGAATGGTTGAGGAAAGCGGCAGAATGTCAATCCCTTTGGGAAAGGAATGCCCTCCTGTATATTCTTACACGTCTGTTTTTGATGCGGACTGCGAGTATCGTCATGAAACGGTGGAGATGGCAAAGAACCATTGTTGCATTACTGTCAGTGTTTCAGATCCGGAAAATTTCGGATATGACATCACGATAAGGGGGAAAGTGGCCGGTTATGGTGTTGATGGAAGACCGGAAGAAGGAGAATTTGTAGTAAGGAAGTCAATAGATAAAGAGGGTATATGTCAGATGTCCGTACCCCGCCAGCTTGATGGGTCGTTGGTGCTGGAAGTGGAAGGCGATGTCAAGGTTTTGAAAAGGTTCCCTTTGGGAGAGTATGTGCTTGAAACCGGATATGACTGGAGTGAGCGGAATCTGAAGGATGTGAGGGTCGGGATTGATTATTCTTTGACATTTTTGTCCCTTTCTGTCAGCGGATGGGAGAATGAATACTTTTTTGAGGTGGAAATGTAGGTATTTAAAAAAGAATTCATATCTTTGTACCCGCTTTTCAAGCCCATGTGGTGAAATGGTAGACACGCTCGTTTCAGGTGCGAGTGCTTCACGGCGTGTAGGTTCGACTCCTATCATGGGCACACTTGTAAAATAATACGTGACATGAACCCCGAAAGTCAGGCTAAAAACTTTCGGGGTTTATGTTATTTTTACCCTATTTCCAAGGGTTGAATTCGTTACCGATTGCTACGTTCTCACCGGATATTGAAATTGATCCGGAGTTGTCGTCTGTTGAATCACTGTCTTCTTTGTTGACTGTGATCCTGAAAAGTCTGTTATAACCATCTTTTTCCATCCAGATATTGTCATTGGCAAGACGGATTGAGAACAACGGATTGTTATGCAGTGTCGGCTTTGGATCTGGGAGATTAAGATACATAGTGCACTCTCCGGTCGCGTCATCTGGAATCTTTACTGTCTTGTCTATGGTAGCGGTCTCACCGGCAAACCAGTATCTTGGGTCAATCTCAGGACACTCCCAGACGGTTTTCTTTCCGTTGCTGTCTATCATGATCAACTCTACGGCACGTCCGTTCATAGGTGCGGCAAATCCGCTGTTCTTTATCTTGAGGACTACATTGAAGTCTTTTCCCGGAATCATAGATGAGGTATGGAACACCTCAGAAAGGTGAAGTCTGTAACCGAGGCGTAGCTTGATCTCCTTCATGCATCCGCCTGCTTCCCAGCCTGCGATCACGCCTTTATGATAATCGTAGTTAAGGTATGTCCAATGATAATCCTCCATATCTTTGATCGAGGCATTGCATGTGCAATAGTCTGATATTCCGCATGTTTCTCCGCCCATTAAAACGTATCTGCTCTCCTTTTTCCAATACTCCCTGCTTTCTTCGCTGTCGAATGTTCCGTAGTCAGAACTTGAAGCTCCGAAGCAATCGTTGTAGCAGCTGATACGTGCACGGGCAGATCCGTTATAGGCAGTTGCTATGGACAATGTGTCAGTGTAGCTTTCCGCATACATCATTCTTTTGAAGGCAGGGGTGCGGAGTGCAATCATTCTGTCGGAAGGTAGGGCGTTCAGCATATCATCTGTCACCTTCTTGCGAAGAGCATGTTCTTCAGGGCTTTGTGGGGCATGGACGAAGTTGCTGGTGTAGTACCACTCGCCCCAGACTCCAACAAAGCCTGCTTGGAAACACATGATCACATCGCCATACTCCTGCAGTATAGGCCTGATCTGCTTAATGTGGCGGGCAACTCTTTCAGGAGTGGCATCCCAAGGCTTGTCCGCTTCTTCAGCCCTGTCCTTGTATGAAAAGCGGAGTATACATTTGGCTCCGTTATTTCTCAGCATCTGCATCTCGTTTCTGATCCGCTGAAGGAAACTCTCAGATATGTCGGATTCCATGTAATCAGTAATCAGGTATCCTATATGGAAGACCGTTACATTCTGTAGCCTTGCCGCCTGTATGCTCGTTTCAGTCAAAGGATATCCGGTGCTTCTCGCAAAGTAGAATCCTCTTTCAGGATTGGCGATTTCTTCCTCGGATTCAGCGAACTTGATCTGAGTCAGTTCACTGTATTCTCCATTGACTTTGTTGAGGTTTAACACTGGCATTCTGAGGATGGCTGAACGTTTTACTTCATTGGTTGATGCAGACGTCTGAATTACTTTGTTGACATCCTTGGAATCTGTTACCGTTACTTTGAATCCCTTGCTGAAAATTGTAGGAGGAAGTGCAATGATGAATGATGAGGCAGCATCTTGGCTTAGCTGTACGCCTTTACCGCAGTACAGTGTGACGGATGATGATGAGGCTTCCGACATCTCTATAAATGGAGGACGACCGTCATTATATACGGTTACTGTGGCAGGACCGGAAAGCTTTTCTCCGTTCTTGCCCTCAAATTTTATTGATTTGATTGTCCCGCTGCCGGTCAAGTCCAGCCTTATGGCACCAAGAATATTCTTGAAACTCAATGACATGTCAGATCCTGGGCCGGTGATGGCCGCCATAGGGAAACTACCGTTTCCGAAACTGTTGTATGCATGGCTTTGAGCAGATGTCAGAGCAAGATTCTCTATTGTATATGAGCCCGATCCTGTTCTGGTGCATTCAAGTGATTCTGTGTAGGGATAGAGAGCTATATAAGGGCTTCCTTCAATTTCGGCAGAAGGTCCACTGCTACCGGTGCTTATCATGTGGAAATGTCCTTGTCCTGATCCTGCTGTGTTGTCGGTCAATCTGTATTTATCTGCCGCTGAACGTCCTTGAAAATAAGCTATCATGTCTCCTTTGGACCATAGGATGTTTCGGCTGCCGTCCATACTCGTCTTTGTCATTTCATTAAATGACTCCGTCGTGGCTGTCAATGCCGGAACCTCAATTTCATTGATTTCATTAAGCTCGGGATGACATGCGATTAGCAATGATGCAAGGAAAGCAACCGTATATATTGATTTTTTCATGAGCGAAGCTATACTGTAAACTGCAAAAATAGCAATTCTTGTTGTTAACTTAGTCGCTGATATGAAATATTGTCTAATTTGAAACAACTTGATACCCCCATGCTGATTGCCAGTGCAACGCGGTGAGGCTGTAGAGGGCGGTTATCCTCGGGCGCGCGAGGAGAGCCCCACGGATTTGCTCCCCGCAGCGCGGACGGGAGATAACCGCCATGCAGGGCAGACGAAAAAGAG
>JAGAKH010000111.1 GCA_017625725.1 Bacteroidales bacterium
CATTTGAGGGTGCAAAGATTCCTTTTGAATGGATTGTCGATGGAGTTGAAGTATTCCTCAGAGGAGCTGACGACAAGAACACCAAGAGACTTACACCAAATGTTGATGCCGGCAACGTACAGCACACCAATAAATATGGTTACAGCCTTTATAGAAACGTAGACAAGGAAGCTACTGAAGCTATTGCAGAAAATGAAGGCAAGCTGGTATATAACTACAAGGGCGGTACCAAGGATATGGATGTAGAAGGCGGTACAACAGACCCATCTGGCATTGATGCAGAGAAATCAATCGCCAAGGGCGCAAAGATCGTCTACATGGACACCAACAATTCAACCAACGACTTCCACGAGAGAGCTTTTGCTTCACTCACAGGTAAATAATTTATTATGAGATATCTGCCTCAGACTTTGACTTTTATGTTCCTCGCTCTTGCCCTGACAGTTTCGGGACAGGAGCAGCGGAACGTACGTGATTTTGAATATATCCGTTCGACGACACCTTGGTTAAGTTCGCGCAACGCTGCCGGCCTTGGAGAGTTGCCCGTCGACCGTATAGCAAATGTGGAAGCACTGTTCCATAAGCATGACGGAGGACTTATCGGCATTGAAGAGTCAGACAACAGCTTTGAGGCAGGTGCTTCTACAGAGGCTTTCATCAAGCTTTCTGACAGATTTGCTCTGCATGGAAGGCTTGAATATCGGAATTTCAGCGGAAAGAACATGGGCGGGCCACTTCTTATGGACCCGTCCTACAATCCGCTGAATTTCTATGAAAGCGTCGATACCACCGTGGGTGTAAAGAACAGAGAACTTTACAACCTGATGGGAGGCTTTGCCTATTCATTCAATAAAAAATGGTCCATAGGTGCAGAGATCGACTATATCTCCGGAGATCAGTCAAAAAGGAAAGACCCACGATTCATGAACGTGTGGATGGACCTTAACGTAAGCGCCGGAGTCAGGTTTGCTCCATCAGAGGTATTCTCGGTCGGTGCAAATTTCATATATAAAAGGACTCTTGAATCGCTCAGCGGAAAAACATTCGGCACCACGGACAAGACTTATTACACCTTTGTGGATTTCGGTGGATTCTACGGATCCCGAGAGCTCTTCGACGGGACATATGCCTATGTTCCGACGAGCGAAGTACGCCCTATGTTCAACTCGTTCCTTGGAGGAGCAATCCAGATTGCAGGAGGAGGAGAGACAAAAATCTTCAACGAAATAACATTCCTGCACAGAAACGGATATTACGGCAAAAAATCGTCTACGACAGTGACATATACCGAACATTCAAGCAACATCATTGAATACAACGGAGTCTTGACGACCGGTCAAAGCGGAAATCATCACAGAGTCGGACTGGATTTCAGATACGAAGGTCTGACCAACATGAAGAACAATTACAAACTTACTACCCCTGAGGGCAGCTATACAGTTGTAGAGTACTCGGAACAGAATGAGGTCCTGAAACAGAATGACATAAGCGGGGCCATATCATACAACGGATTCCTTGGAGTGGAGAACCACAGGGCCGTCTGGGAGTACGGAGTTTCTGCAAACGGAAACATGAGACAATCCGCAACAACGATTTATCCGTTTGCCAGAACAAGCTCAGTAACTCACATAGATGCCAGATTATTCGGCAAACATAACCTCTTCGTAAAAGAAAGAAATATGATGACATTCGCTCTGGAGGGATTGTTTGCGATGGGATTCGGAAATCCAAAGAACGACGAAATTCTTGCCAGCAGTTCTTCCGATGCACCAAAGTCAATGGATCTTTATCTGAACAAAGACTTTGAATACAAGACGGCAATGCAGGCCGGAGGCTGCCTGACAGTACGATATACAAGGTTCTTCAAGAAAAACATCGCTTTCTATGTTGAGGCAAAAGACCGGTTTGACCACCTTCTGAAGAAGGCGGAGTATCTCCCGGGGAATTACAGGAACATCCTGGAAGTGAAGGTCGGATGTA
>JAGAKH010000112.1 GCA_017625725.1 Bacteroidales bacterium
CGAGGCACTCAACTGTGACACCATGGCTCTGACTGAACAAGTAATATCAAACGATAAACAAATCAAAGCAGTGAAGGTAGCCTTTGACAAGCTGGCGGTCGCCGCCTGACGGGCTAAAATTCACTTGCGAAACTTAAGTTTATAATTGCCCAATGTAAGGCACATGTATTCCTTCACTGTAGAACATTTTTCTATAATGCCCGGCTTTCTTTTCCAGTGATAGAGGATAGGCTCTTGATGATGAGGGCATACGCCAGAGCCTGAGGGAACGTCCGCCGATGTTTATGTCGGTCCAGCTCCCGATGGCAGGTTCCTCGCATCCTATGATCTGAGTCAATATATCTGTGGCTTTCTGACCGGTAGTTACAACGGCATTGCATGATGGCATCTTCTGAAGCAAAGCCGAGATGTCGGTAGGTCTGACGATCTGGAGAAATTTGTCGGATGCGTTGTCTTTGAGCCTTATGACCTCGGTAGCTGTGTCGTATAGTGCTATGCCCCGTTCTTCGCAGAATTCCACAATCTTCTTCTTGTCAAATCCTTTGTTGATCTTTCCGTCGTGGCCGTCCATGACGAAATGATCCTTATCATTGTAGAATATAAGACCGATGATTCGCCACATGTCGTTTATCCAGTTCGGATAGAACCAGTCCATGGACCATTTTTCCTTCTTCGGAGGAAAACTTCCGAGCATCAGAATTCTGGCTCCTTCCGGAGTGAAAGGGGCGAGAGGATGTCTTTCGGGGATAGCTGCCATTCCTGTCAGAATATGATACTGAAATCGATTGTTTCGTTTTCGCAGAATACTCCTTTTACCAAAGTCTTCCTGTCGTCAGAGCGTAGGGCAAATGGCTTGGGTGCGGCAAGTTCAGCAGCTACAAAGTCGCCGATGCGTAGCGAAACGGTCTCAGATGCCTTGCATATGGCTTTCTGCAGCAATGTCTTGAGGGGTGATCCGCATTTTTCTTCATGGTTTAGGGGACCGTCGGCAGTCAATAGAAATGAATTATCTTCATTTTCCAGTACAACTGTGTTATAAAGAGGATGCGGCAGAATGGAAGTGTGGTCATAGCATGATGAAAATGCTGTTTCCCGGGCATCTCCGCAATATATCAGCAATCCGAATCCGAATCCGTCGTAGTAGCGGTCGACGAACTTGTCTCCGATGCATTTCCCGGCTTTGCTGATCCTGGCAAAGATTATCGGAGCCAAGTGGAGCTCATCCACGGACTCAGGGACGTAGAAGTCCCGGTTTTCCCTTTCCCAAGTCGTGTCTGGACGACAATAGCATGAATTCTTGTCATGCGGTTTGACTATGATGTTCATTACTGGTCTTTTTCCTGTGAGAAGAGGTCTCCCAGTGATTCAAATGGTGTGTACCCCTTTGTCCTCGGTATGGCTGTAGCGTTGGCACGCCTTTCCTGTAAGGCTGCCTTTTTCTCTCCCTCGAATCTTTCCTTGAGGATGGCGAACTGTCTCTTGGTGTCCAGTGTGAAGTCACCGTTGTCTATCCATGCGAAATAGGATGGCTCTGAGAAGTAGACCTCACGGGCGGTCTTTCCTTTATGTTTACCGAAACTGATGCATGGCTCGTCCTTATCGTTGAGGATGATTCTTCCTGCGTAATCTACAGTCCTCTGCTTAGTGGAGAACTTTGCGAGCTTGTCTACGTTGTTTTCGATACGAGGATCTCCGGCATATCTGTCAAGTTGGCCCTTCAGAACCTCATATGTGGCCAATGTGTCTGCTTCTGCTGCATGGGCGTTTTCCAGTTCACGTCCGCAATAGAACTGATAGGCAGCCTTCAAAGTCCTGGGCTCCATCATATGAAAGATGTTCTGGACATCGACCATCTTCATTTCGTGAAGGTCAATGGAAAGTTCCTTTGCAATGAATCTTCCTTCTCCGAAGCTGGTGGTGCGGCTTCCTTTTCTCACTCTTTCTATTTCCTCTGCGAGCATAGGAAGGTCGAATTTGGCAGAGTTGAAACCGGCAAGGTCGCTTCCCTCAAGCCATTCGATGACTTCATTCGAAATTTCATAGAATGTCGGACATTCAGCCAGGTCCTCAGCGGAAATTCCGTGGACTGCCTGTGCTGAGGGGTTGATCGGTCTCTGCACGTCATTCTCGTAATCCCATGGTTTGACTCGCCATGTCTTGATTCTCTGCTCGTTATCGGGCATGATCTTTACAAAGCTAAGCTCAATAATCGAGTCGGAAGCTATGTTCAGTCCAGTGCTTTCTATGTCAAAAAACAACAGAGGTCTTTCTAATTTCAGTTCCATTTGAAATAATTTAAAAACCCCTCCGTCGGAGGGGGTGTTATTTATGAAATCATTATCGGCATTATGATTCCGCAAATCTTTCCGCTTTCCTCCTCTCCTTCTGCCGGTATGACAAGTGCAGCACGCTTGCTGTCCAGGAATTTCATCACCACTTCTCCGCAGTTCATGTTCGAAAGAATTTCAATGATGAAAGGAGACTTGAAACCGATTGTAAGATCCTCTCCGTCGTATTGGCATTCCATCTTTTCGTAAGCTGCGATCGAGAATCCCAGATCCTGTGCCGATATTTCAAGTGAGCCGCTCTTGAGGTCAAACTTGATGTGGTTAGATGCCTTGTTTGCGCAGACAGAAATACGGCGTACTGTGTTCAGCATCTGGAGCCTGTTGATTTTCAGGATATTTGAATTGTTCTGAGGAATTACATCTCTGTACTTAGGGTATTTGCCGACTACAAGTCTGCAGATTACAAGAGTCTGTCCGAATTTGAATGAAGTATTCTTGTAATCGAATGAGACCTCTACATTCTCTATGTCCTTTCCTATGATTGCCTTGAGTATGGCAGCAGGTTTCTTGTGAAGGATGAATGATGCTTTTTCGGGAGCAGTGACGTCACTTGTGGTGAAACAGATGAGCTTGTGCGAGTCTGAAGCCACCAGAGTTGTCGATGCTGTGTCTATATCGAAGAGGATGCCGTTCATGGCAGGACGGATCTCGTCGTCAGCAGTAGCATAGATAGTGCTTGATATTCCTTCTACAAGGCTCTGTGCAGGGAAATTGATGGTGACGGCGGTTTCATCTGTTCCGGTGATTTCCGGATAGTCTTCGGCTGGGAAATATGGAAGATTGGACTCTCCGCTTGCCCAACTGCATACAAATGAGCTTTCGCTTGATGTGTTGATAGTCAGAGGCTGGTCTGGAAGTTCCTTAAGCAGGTCCATCATATGTTTGGCAGGTACGGCAATCTTGCCTTCCTCGGCAGTGCTTTCCACTTCGACCTGAGTCCTGAGCGTAAGTTCCATGTCGGATGCGGTGATTTCAAGAATGTTTCCTTTCAGATCGAAAAGGAAGTTCTCGAGAATCGGAAGCGGTGATTTTGCCGGGATAGCTTTGGCAACAGCCATAACGCCTTTCAGAAGTTCTGAACTTGAAATGATGAGTTTCATATTATATGTTTTTAAATATTATTCGTTTTTATGTCAGTGTATAGTATGGCATATTAAGCCAACAAATATAGAAAATATTTCTCAAGAAGATGGCATATTTTTTGAAAAATACCGTATGGCTTTTCAAAAATTTTATTTGTCAGGCCATAATCATATTTCAGGAGACAAGATTGATAAGTAAATATAATTATAATAAATTATGAGAAAAGGACTATTGATTACATTGCTTTCTGCTTTGGCAGGAGGACTGACTGCTTATGCCGTTATTGCGGCAATGGATCTGGATGAGGCTAAGGTCGTGACATCTGAGGGGACGGCTCAGTTCCGTACTGTCAATCTGTCACATGACAACTGGCCGGATTTTACGTATGCTGCCGAAACGGCAGTCGATGCAGTCGTGTATGTAAAAGTGACTGCTACGGAGTCTGCTGCAGCTGCACCGAATTCTATCTTTGATTTCTTTTTTGGCTTTCCTCAGCAGGGAACCCCGCAGCAGAGGGAAAGAGTCGGCAGCGGTTCAGGTGTCATAATCCGCGATGACGGATATATTGTCACCAACAATCATGTGATTGAGAATGCGAGCAAGATAGAGGTGACTTTGAACAGCAATCAGACATATCCGGCAACTCTGGTCGGAAATGATCCTGCAACCGATATAGCATTGTTGAAGATCGAAGCTTCCGGACTTCCTGTCGTTCCTTTCGGAGATTCAGACAAGTTGAGGTTGGGTGAATGGGTGATTGCCATAGGCAGTCCATATGACCTTCGTTCGACTATTACTGCGGGAATCGTGAGTGCAAAGGGAAGGTCGATGCCGAATTATACCGGAGAATTCAAGATCGAATCATTCATTCAGACTGATGCTGCCGTAAATCCAGGCAACAGTGGCGGTGCCTTGGTGGATAAGAACGGAAATCTTGTAGGAATCAATACCGCCATCATTTCACAGACCGGTTCGTATACAGGTTATTCATTTGCGGTTCCTTCCAATATAGTAAGGAAGATCGTGTATGACCTCATGGATTTCGGTAGTGTCAAGAGGGCTGTCTTAGGTATTGTAATGCAGCCGATTGATGATAAAATTGCAGATGAATTGAAACTTTCTTCAAGAAACGGCGTATATATAGTTGAGGTTTCCAAAAGTGGTGCTGCAGATAAGGCCGGAATCAAGGCTGGAGATGTGCTTGTAGCCATTGATTCTACAATGATCACAACACCTGCATCAGTCCAGGAATCGATAAGCAGGTTCTCTCCAGGTGATAAGGCTGAGGTTACTGTTCTCAGGGAAGGAAAAGAAAAGAAGTTTGAAGTTACATTCAAGGGAACATCTCAGGAGAACGGAACTGTTGCTGATGATGGTTCGATTGCATTCTATGGTTCATCCATCAAGGCAGCCTCAGAGGAAACCCTTAAGAAATTCGGTCTTGACAGCGGCGTAGAGATTGTCGACCTCGGACCGGGTAAACTGATGGAGGCAGGAGCTACGGAAGGATTCATAATCAGATATGTCAACGATCATCAGGTGAAGACACCGCAGGATGTCATAGATGTAGTGAAGAAATCCAAGAGGACAGTGTTCATCGAGGGAGTGACACCTTCCGGCAGAACCGGCTATTTCGGATTCGGAATTTAAGATACATTAATATATAACGAATGAGACAGCTAAAGATTACAAAATCGATTACCAATCGTGAGAGTGCATCTCTTGATAAATATCTTCAGGAGATCGGAAGGGAGGAACTTATCACAGTTGAGGAAGAGGTAGAACTTGCCCAGCGTATCCGCAAAGGAGACCAGGCTGCCCTGGAGAAACTTACAAGAGCAAACCTCAGATTCGTAGTTTCTGTTGCAAAGCAGTATCAGAATCAGGGACTTAGCCTTCCTGACCTTATCAACGAAGGTAACCTCGGATTGATCAAGGCTGCAGAGAAGTTTGATGAGACAAGAGGATTCAAATTCATATCATATGCCGTATGGTGGATCCGTCAGTCCATTCTTCAGGCTCTTGCAGAACAGTCCAGAATCGTGAGACTGCCTCTTAATCAGGTCGGATCGCTCAACAAGATCAACAAGGCTCTTTCAAAGTTCGAGCAGGAAAACGAACGTATGCCTTCAAGCGAGGAACTTTCTGAAATGATCGATGTTCCTAAGGACAAGATAGCTGACACGCTCAGAGTCTCAGGAAGACATGTTTCGGTTGATGCTCCATTTGTGGAAGGAGAGGACAACAGCCTTCTTGATGTGCTCGTGAACAACGACTCTCCAAGTGCGGACCGCGGACTTGTCAACGAATCCCTTAACAAGGAAATCGAAAGGGCATTGTCAACTCTTGCAACACGAGAAAGGGAGATCATCAAGTCTTTCTTCGGAATCGGATGTCAGGAAATGACTCTTGAAGAAATTGGTGAAAGGTTCGGACTGACCAGAGAAAGAGTACGTCAGATCAAGGAAAAGGCAATACGCAAACTTAAGAACAACTCAAGAAGCAAACTTTTGAAAAGCTATTTAGGATAACATGACTCCAGAAACATTTATCATATCAAAAGCGTCTGAAGCAATTCAGGCGCTTTACAATGTTGCAGTTCCTGAGGCTCAGCTTCAGGTTCAGGTGACAAGAAAGGAATTCGAGGGTGATTACACGCTTGTGGTCTTCCCTTTGCTCAAGGTGTCGAAGACTACCCCCGAGAATACAGGTAATGCAATCGGCGAGTGGCTCAAGGCCAATGTTGCAGAGATTGCAGCCTACAATACAGTGAAGGGATTCCTCAATATTTCATTCTCTGAAGTATATTGGAACAATGTCTTTGCTGAAATCGTTGCTGCAGAGGATTTCGGTCAGCTTCCGGCAACCGGAAAGACAATCATGGTGGAATATTCATCACCTAACACCAACAAGCCTCTTCATCTGGGACATATACGAAATAATCTCCTCGGATGGTCTGTAGCAAAGCTTCTTGAGGTGTGCGGCCATAATGTGATGAAGGTGAATCTTGTAAACGACAGAGGAATTCACATCTGCAAGTCGATGTATGCATGGAAGGTCCTCGGAAACGGTGAGACTCCACAGTCAAGCGGCAAGAAGGGTGACCATCTTGTAGGTGACTATTACGTGGCATTCAACAATCTTTACAAGAAGGAAGTCGACGAGCTTGTTGCCGGCGGAATGACCAAGGAAGAGGCGGAAAGGAACGCACCTTCACTCAAAGCTGCTCAGGAGATGCTCTTCAAATGGGAGAACGGTGATGCAGAAGTTGTGGAACTCTGGAAGACAATGAACGGTTGGGTTTATGAAGGCTTCGACAAGACCTATAATGATCTTGGAATCAGCTTCGACCGTACATATTACGAATCCCAGACCTATCTCTTCGGTAAGGCTTTGGTTCAGAAGGGTCTCGAGGCAGGAATCTTCGAGAAACAGGATGACGGTTCCGTTTGGTGCGACCTTACGGCAGACGGACTGGACAGAAAGCTTCTTCTCCGTGGAGACGGAACTTCCGTCTATATGACCCAGGACCTTGGTACTGCCGAACAGCGTTTCGCCGAGTATAGTCTCGATGAACATATTTATGTGGTCGGAAACGAGCAGAACTACCACTTCCAGGTACTCAAGCTCATTCTCGGCAAGCTCGGTTTCGATTGGGCGGACAGCATCTACCATCTTTCATACGGAATGGTTGAACTTCCTGAAGGAAAGATGAAGTCACGTGAAGGTACAGTGGTCGATGCAGATGACCTGATTGCCGACATGTATAACACAGCAAAGGAAACATCTCTTGAACTTGGCAAGATTGATAATCTTTCTGAAGAAGAACAGGATTCACTCTTCAGCATGATCAGTCTCGGAGCCTTGAAATATTTCATCCTCAAGGTGGATCCAAGGAAGACCATGCTCTTCGATCCAAAGGAATCCATCGATTTCAACGGAAATACCGGACCATTCATCCAGTACACCCATGCCAGAATCAAGTCAATCTTGAGAAAGGCAGACGAAAAGGGCATACCTCACTCTGCTGAAGCTATAATGCCACAGTCCGAGCTGTCTGCGAAAGAAGTGCGTATCATTAAGATACTCAACACTTTCCCTGCGAAGGTTGCAGAGGCTGGAGCTGCTCACTCACCGGCTGTGATCGCAAATTATGCCTACGAGCTTGCCAAGGAGTTCAACCAGTATTACCACGACACTCCGATTCTGCGTGAGGAAAATCAGGCACTTCTCCAGTATCGTCTGGTGCTGGTAGAGACTATTGCAAAGGTTCTCCGCAAGGCAATGTCCATCCTTGGAATCAATCTTCCTGAAAGGATGTAGGCGACAGTATGTCAGACAACGCTTCTTATATGATACCGACCTCAGTAAAGGAGGTCAGAAATCTGGGATGGGACTACATTGACGTCATAATCTTTACGGGTGACGCCTTTGTAGACCATCCTTCTTTCGGTACGGCGGTAATCGCAAGATGGCTTCAGAAACATGGCTATCGTGTGGCCGTCGTTCCTCAGCCGAACTGGAGGGATGACCTTCGTGACTTCCGGAAGCTTGGAGCTCCGCGTCTTTATTTCGGAGTGAACAGCGGTGCCATGGATTCCATGGTGAATCATTATACGGCAGCCAAGAGGCTTCGCAGCGACGATGCCTACACACCTGAAGGGAAGGCTGGACAACGTCCGGATTATGCCGTCACGGTGTATACCAGGATCCTGAAACAGCTCTATCCCGATGTGCCTGTCGTTGTTGGCGGTATCGAGGCTTCGCTCAGACGTTTCACTCATTACGACTATTGGCAGGATGCCCTCAAACCATCGATATTGGTTGAGAGCGGTGCTGACTGGCTTTGTTACGGCATGGGTGAGAGGCCGATGCTGGAACTGACACGTGCAATCGAGGCTGGTCGTAATCTCAGTGACATCAGAAAGATCCCTCAGATAGGATTTTATATGGATGGACGCTGCAGGCAGAACGATGCCGTTATCTTGAATTCCTTTGAGAGATGCTGCAGTGACAAGGTCGCTTTTGCTGAGAACTTCCATGTCATAGAAACCTATGCAAACATGATGGACCAGCCTGTGCTTGTGGAGCCTACAGGAAATGGCTTTGTCCAGATCAACCCATCGTATCCGCCTGCCACTCAGCAGGAAATGGACTCATTCTGGGACCTGCCGTTCACAAAGCAACCGCATCCGAGATACAAAGGCAAGCACATACCGGCCTTTGAAATGATAAAGTTTTCCATCAATACCCATAGAGGCTGTTTCGGCGGCTGTAATTTCTGCACGATTGCTGCCCACCAGGGGAAATTCATACAGTCACGCAGCGAGGATTCCATATTGAAGGAAATCAAGGCACTGAATTCTCTGCCGGGCTTTGCCGGTAATATTTCAGATGTAGGAGCGCCTACTGCAAATATGTATGGCATGCATGGTAAGGATCCGTCTCTATGTATGAAGTGCCGCAGGAAGTCATGCCTTTTCCCAGGACCATGCAAAAATATGGACCGTTCACATGAACGTCTTCTAAGGCTTTATGAAAAGATAGCGGCAGTGAAGGGTATAAGGCATGCATACATAGGCAGCGGCATCAGATACGACCTCTTCCTTGATGAAAAGGGGTATGTCGACGAAACGTCGTACCCATATCTGAAGGAACTTATCCTTACCCATACGTCAGGAAGGCTTAAGGTCGCTCCTGAACACACGGAGGATTCTGTACTGAAGCTGATGGCCAAGCCTTCTTTCAAACTTTTCGAACGTCTCAGGATTGAGTTCGATTCAATCGTCAGAGGATCCGGCAGGAAGTGTGAACTTGTTCCATACTTCATTTCAGGCCATCCTGGATGTGGTATGAGGGAAATGAGGCGTCTTTCCGAGACCCCTGCCCTTCGCGGACTTTACATGGAACAGGTTCAGGATTTCACTCCGACACCTATGACTACTTCGTCCGTAATGTTTTATACGGGAATGGACCCGAAGGATCTCCAAAAGGTGTTTGTGGAACGTAATATTGACAGAAAAAGAGAGCAGAAATCATTCTTTTTCAGGAAGAGGTAGGCTCCTTTGTTTTTTTTATGGAAAAAAACGGCTGTGGTGTTGCTCAATTGAAAAAAATGTCCTACAATTGCATCGTATTTCGAGTACAAACCTGAATTAAATATTTACAGATATGTCAATAACACCAAAGAGGAGAGCTGTTGTCAGTTATGAGAATATGTCAGAAGAGTTGGCAGCGGCATTTGCAGAGAAGTATCCTAAGGGATATAATGATTATTTTCAGGATCTGGTCAAATATGACAAGCCGGACGGTACATCTTTCTACGCCGTGACAGTCGAGATTCCTGATGCCATTTATCTGGTCAAGATCAAGGTAAAGACTGACGATGCCGAAGATATAGAACGTTGGCTTGATGGAGATGACGTAGATGACGGTGACGGCAATGATAGCGAAGGACTGCCTGATGACAACATCTCCCAATACTCGAACGGTGACGATGATGGAGTTGACGGGGAGTAGCATGTACTCTTCAGATATATGACCGCTGGTTTCCGGCGGTCTTTTTTTTGTTCCATAATGTCTTTTTTGTATTTTTGCAGAGATTGTCCTTGTTGAAATTCAAACCGAGATGGCTTCCAAGATTATTTTCACGAATATGCTTTCCCCTCTGAGACGTCTTTTCAAGAAGATGTCGGAAAGGGACGTGGTGAGCATATTATCACTGATTGTGGGAATATCATGCGGTCTTGCTGCCGTCATCCTTAAGACTGCAATCAGGTTCATTCACCAGTCCCTCACATCATGGTTTGACAATGAGGCATTCAATTTCCTGTTTTTGATCTATCCGGGAATCGGTATGCTGCTTGCCATGCTTTTCGTGAAGTATGTAGTAAAGGATAACATCGGTCATGGCGTGACAAAAGTGCTTCAGGCTGTCTCTAAGAATGAGTCAAAGATCCGTTCCCACAATATGTGGACATCGATGCTGGCTTCTTCCGTCACCATCGGATTCGGAGGATCGGTAGGAGCCGAAGCTCCTATAGTATATACAGGTGCTGCCATAGGTTCCAATGTCGCAAGATATATGGGCTTGTCATATAAGAATATGACTATCCTGCTTGGATGTGGCGCAGCCGGTGCGGTTGCTGGAATCTTCAAGGCTCCTCTTGCCGGCGTACTTTTTACCCTTGAGATTCTACTCTTCAACATATCGATGTCTTCCATGTTGCCGTTGCTCCTTTCTACCATATCGGCTACGGTGGTTTCATATATCTTTTTCGGAGATCAGCCTCCATTTGAGTGTACTATATCTCCATTTACCCTGCATAACATACCGTTCTATATCATTCTGGGCCTGTTTTCAGCTGCTTGCTCCGTGTACTTCACACGTATGACACTGTGGCTGGAAGATAAGATCAAAAGCATAAGGAGACCTATGGTCAGGTGGGGCATTTCAGCATCCTGCCTCGGTCTTCTGATCTTTCTCTTTCCTCCGTTGTACGGGGAGGGATATGGGTATATCCATGAGCTTCTTAATGGTGGTACTATAGATCTTGAAGGTGAGACAATCCTTGCATTCTTCATGAGAAAGGCCTGGCTTGTTCCTGTCTTTTTCATGTTGATTCTGCTTCTGAAGGTCTTCTCCATGTCCCTGACCAATGCAGGTGGAGGAGTGGGAGGTACATTCGGACCGACCCTTTTCATCGGTGCCATAGCAGGCTTTGTAGTGTCGAGGACTATCAATCTCATCGGAGGGACTCCGATGATGGTTCCGGAGCAGAATTTTGTACTTGTAGGAATGGCTGCTCTGATGGCAGGTGTCATGCAGGCTCCTATGACTGCAATCTTCCTTATTGCCGATATGACCGGAGGATATGAACTTCTGATACCTCTGATCCTTACATCGACCATTTCATATGCGGTTACAAGGTATGTGGAACCTTATTCGATTTATACGAAGCGAATAGCAAAGAAAGGTGAGCTTCTGACTCATGACAGTGACCAGGCAGTGCTTACATTGCTGAAGACGAGCGAACTGATAGAGTCGGACTTCTGTACTGTCAAGATAGACGCCACTTTGGGAGAACTTGTCAGTGCGATCGCCGGATCAACCAGAAATATATTCCCTGTAGTCGATTCGAAGAACCATTTTCAGGGATTTGTCTCTCTTGAAGACATAAGGAAGGATATGTTCAATACGGAACTTTATGACACACTCCATGTATATAATCTGATGAAGTCAGCACCTGCATATGTCTATGTGGACGAAAAGATGGACAGTGTCATGTCGAAGTTCGAGCAGACAGGGGCATGGAATCTCCCGGTAGTGGAGTATGACAGGACCTATCTCGGATTTGTATCCAAGTCGAAGATCTTTTCAGCATACAGGGATCAGCTGAAGCAGGTATCCCATGACTAATTTCACAGGATGAAACAGATTTATATCAAGTATATATCAGACCGCCTTCAGGTAAAGGAATGGCAGGTGGAAAATTGTGCGGCATTGTTTGAAGACGGGGCCACGATACCTTTCATAAGCAGATACCGAAAGGAAAGGACAGGAGGATTGGATGAAGTAGCTGTTGCTGAAATCCGTCACTGGGCTGATGTATTCGATGAAATGGACAGACGCAAGGCAACTGTACTTGAGGCAGTCTCTCAGGCAGGTGCATTGACTGATGAACTCCGTAAAAAGATAGAATCTTGCGTTGATGCCAGGGAACTTGAAGATATATATCTTCCCTATAAGCCTAAGAGGCGTACAAGGGCTACAGTTGCCAGAGAAGCCGGTCTGGAACCATTGGCGGATAGAATGTATGATGTTGCGGTAGCTGACCCTTCGAGGGAGGCAGCAAAATTCCTGAATGACAAGGTTCGGTCTGTTGATGATGCTCTTGCTGGTGCCAGGGACATCATTGCAGAACGTCTGAGTGAAACAGCTTCTGTCAGAGAGACCCTCAGGCAGATATTCCGGACAAGGCGTATTGTCAGCAAGGCTACCAAAAAAGCTTCAGGTCAGGAAGCGATGAAGTACCGCAGCTATTTCGATTACTCTGAATCCCTTGAGAGGATAGCCCCACATAGGCTTCTTGCCATTTTGAGGGCAGAGGAGGAAGGCTTTGTCAGTCTGAAGATAGATGCGGATCCGCAGAAATGCGGTAAGAAGATCTACTATGACTTCTGCCAGGAACGCCGTTATCCTGCATCTCCTTTGGCTGAACAGCTTCATTTAGCATTTGAAGATTCCTATAAGCGTCTTCTTGAACCTTCCATTACAAATGAAGTGATCAAGGATGCCAAGGAAAAGGCTGACATAGAGTCTATCCGTATCTTTGGTGAGAATCTCAGACAGCTTCTGCTTGCTCCTCCGGTAGGACAGAAGAGGGTACTGGCAATCGATCCGGGATTCAGAACAGGCTGCAAGGTGGTCTGTCTTGACGAACAGGGAAATCTGCTTCATAATGAAGCCATATTTCCGCATCCTCCTGTAAGTGATAAGATCAAGTCAATAAAGACCATATCCTCTCTTGTCGATAAATACTCGATTGAAGTTGTTGCTATAGGTAACGGTACAGCGAGCCGTGAGACAGAGGAGTTCATAAAGAGGGTTGGACTTCCTCAGGGAGTAAGGGTCTTTACTGTAAGTGAAGACGGAGCTTCGATTTATTCGGCCTCGGAAATAGCCAGGGAGGAGTTTCCTGAATATGATGTCACTGTGCGAGGTGCCGTTTCCATAGGAAGACGTCTTATGGATCCATTGGCCGAACTTGTAAAGATTGATCCGAAATCCCTGGGAGTCGGTCAGTACCAGCATGATGTGGACCAGACTCTTCTCAAGGAAAAGTTGGACAACACGGTGGAAAGCTGTGTTAACAGTGTGGGAGTGAATCTTAATACGGCCAGCAGCTATCTTCTGAGCTATGTCTCAGGTATAGGTCCCTCTTTGGCTGACAATATAGTTGCTTATCGTGCTGAGAACGGGGCATATGCTTCCAGAAAGGAACTCCTCAAGGTCAGGAGGCTTGGTGAAAAGGCATTCGAACAATGTGCAGGATTCCTGAGGATACGTGGAGCCGAAAATCCTCTTGATAACTCGGCAGTCCATCCTGAAGCATATCATATAGTTGACCGGATGGCAGCAGATCTTGGTGTCTCAGCTAAAGAATTGGTGGGCAATGCTGATCTCTGTTCAAGAATTTGTGCTTCAAGATATGTGGACTCGAATTTCGGGCTGCCCACAATAAACGACATAATCAACGAACTCAAGAAACCAGGTCTGGATCCTCGTGAATCTGTGCAGGATTTTGAGTTTTCAAGTGACATCAAGTCAATCGATGACCTTATCGTAGGTATGGAGCTTCCGGGCATCGTGACCAACATCACAGCCTTCGGAGCATTTGTAGACATAGGCATAAAACAGAACGGTCTGATCCACGCCTCCCAAATGGGAGTCAAAGGATTGGCGGATCCGTCCAAAGTCCTGAAGCTTCATCAGCAGATAAAGGTCAGTGTCATTTCCGTCGATCTCGACAGGAACAGAATAGGTCTCAGGCTTTCTTAGTCTTTGTGTATTGCGAAAGAATCACTCCTAGAGTCGATATGGCAATACCGATCCATTGTCTTGAGTTCAGGTGCTCATGGCCTATCATCCATGCAATGAGTGCCGCTGCAACTGGAATCAGTGCTGAGAATATGCTGGATTTTGCAACACCCAGGCTTTTTATGGTGCTGACCCATAATGAGAAAGCAAGGCTTGAACACAGCACGGCAAGACATATCAGGGGATACCATACTTCTGCACTGAAATATACTTCTATGCTGAAGTTGTCAATTCCCTTCCATATGAAAAGAGGAAACAGATATACAGAACCTATCAGGAACTGATACATTACTATGATCTGACTCGAATAGTTTCCTGACAGGCTCTTTGTCAGGGATGCATGCCCGACTTCAGCCACTACAGCAATCAGCAGCAGGACAATACCCCATATGAAATGTTCTCCGAGGTCACCCTTTGCCATCGCAACCATCACGATACCTACCAGAGAAAACAGTATGCCGAATACATTGATCGCATTGATCCTTTCTTTGAAGAAAATCACACCTGCAGCTATTGAAAATATCGGTATGGTGGCAATGACCATAGCACTTAAAGTTGGAGATCCTGTTACTTTGAGGCCATATGTCTCGCAAAGGAAGTAAATGAATGGCTCGAAGAAGGCCAGCAGCAGGAATTTTGGCAGGTCCTGACGTTGAATACGTTTGATTCTTCCGTATGCCGCATTGAACAGGAAGAGTACAATTCCTGCCATAAGTATCCTGACGAATACGAAATAGAATATAGGTATGTTCCGGGCAATGAGCTGATCAGTCCAGATGTAGGACATTCCCCAGAGTGAAATTGCAAATATGGATGCTATATAAACCAGTACTTTATGCTGTTTCATAAACTGTTTTTCCGCCTATGATTATTGTTTCAATCTTACCTTTGAGAGTTTCGCCTTCGTAAGGACTCCAACCGCATTTGCTGAGTATGTCTTCCGATTTGACTGTGAAGCTGCTGTCCTTATCGAATATGACCAGGTCGGCGTCGTATCCAGGGAGAATCTTACCGCATTTCAGATTATAGATTTCAGAAGCCTTTTCTGAAAATACCGATGCGATTCTCGTCAGTGGAATGTCTTCCTCATGAGCTATCGTCAGAAGGAGCGGGAGCGTGAACTGTATTGAAGGCAGACCTGAAGGGGCCTTTGAGTATTTTTCGTTCTTTTCCGAAAGAAGATGAGGAGCATGGTCTGAACCTATGATGTCGATCATTCCGTTGGCCAATGCTTCACGTAGTGCCGCCTTGTCATCGGATGTCTTTACGGAAGGATTGCATTTAAGCCTGCTGCCAAGTCTGTCGTATTCTTTGTCACTGAACCACAGATAGTTGCAGGAAGTTTCCGCAACTATGTCCGGATTTGACATCTTTGCTGCTCTCACCATTTCAATCTCTTCCTTGGTCGATATGTGGCATAGAATAAGTCTGGTCTGATACTTTATCGCCAGTTCCAGAGCCTTGATGCTCGACCTGATGCATGCCTGGCGGCTTCTTATGTTTTCGTGTTCACTGAAAGGGATGTCTTCTCCGAATCTTTCCAGAGCCTGAGCCATGTTGGCTTTGATTGTCGCTTCGTCTTCACAATGTACCAGCACCGGCTTTTCCTTGATTGCAAAGGCTTTGGCTAATGTGCTGTTGTCATCCACCAGCATGTTTCCTGTTGAGGAGCCCATGAATACCTTGACTCCTGCTATGTCTTCGGGATCAAGCCCATGTTTCTGGCTGCCGTTCCTGATAAGTTCAGTAATCTCGTCGATATTGCTGTTGGTCAGTCCGATATGGAATCCCATCCTGCCTATCGCCTTTTCTTTTGCCAGATCTGTCTTCTGACGTATGGATTCAGCAGTTATAGCAGCTGGAGATGTATTAGGCATATCCATGACGTAGGTTATACCTCCTGCCAATGCAGCCTTTGACTCTGTCGCCATGTCTGCTTTGTGTGTCAGTCCCGGATCACGGAAATGGACATGGTCATCAATTCCACCGGCCATGACATGCCTGCCGTCGAGTTCCATGACCTCGGCTTCGGGATGCGACATCATGAATTTCGCCACCCTGAAGTCATAGTCCTCAGAATCACGGAACATTACATCCGCAATCTTTCCTTCCTCGATGATGATCGTACCGACCTCTTCTTTGGCGGCGGTGACGATAGTGCCGTTGTGAAGAATCAGCATGGTCAAACGGTTTTAGGTCTTATTTTTCTCATCTTGAGTCCAAGAACTCCCCAGAATGCCTCTCCGAAGATTCCGCTGCTCATCTTTGATGTACCCTCCTTCCTGTCTACGAAGATGATCGGAACTTCCTGGATCTTGAATCCAAGCTTGTATGTGGAGTATTTCATCTCGATCTGGAATCCATATCCCTTCATCCTCACGTTGTCAAGGTCAATGGTCTGAAGAACCTTACGCCTGTAGCATTTGAAGCCGGCAGTCGTGTCGTATACCTTCATGCCAAGAACAGTGCGCACGTAGACGGATGCGTAATAAGACATGATGACTCTGCCTATAGGCCAGTTGATGACACTTATTCCGTTGCAGTATCTTGAGCCGATTGCCAGGTCTGCACCTTCTTCGCTGCAGGCCTTGTAAAGTCTTGGGACATCATCAGGATTGTGTGAAAAGTCGGCGTCCATCTCAAAAATGTAATCATATTCGTGGTCTACCGACCATTTGAAACCGGTCAGATAAGCAGTTCCCAATCCCAGTTTCCCCTGTCTTTCAATCATGAAAAGCCTCTCCGGGAACTCTTTCTGCAGAGATTTTACAATTGCAGCGGTTCCGTCAGGCGATCCGTCCTCAATAACCAGGATGTGGTATTCCCCTTCAAGTGCAAATACAGCCCTGATGATCTTTTCAATATTTTCCTTTTCGTTGTATGTAGGAATAATGATGATTTTTCTGTCCATACTTCGTACGTTGGTCAATTGTGAATTCTAAAACAGACAAATATAATGAAATTACTTTAAATACCCTTTATGCAGAATGCTAAAATTGACATATGAAATGCAATTATCAGGCAAGTATATGGATGAATCCGGGAGTGCGGGGAAAGCTTCAACCTCTCTGGCAATTGGCCGGGGCATATTATGATGATACAAAACTATCGTACAGGGCTCCTGTAAAAGCTCTTTATCGATAATGAATATGTTCGGAATGGTCTATACTTTAAGGAATACCTTCTTCTTATATAGGAAATAAAGGAAGAGCCAGCTTACTGCAATATATCCTGTCTTCAGAAGTATGGAAGCCCATTGCTCAGGCATCATTCCGGCAAGTCCTCCGAGGAAGAAGTCGCTGATGCTGCTGAAACTGAATATTCTCTGGGCCATGTATATGGTGATGGAATTCATACCTATCACTTTGAAGAAGAATGTCCATTTCTGCCACTTCCTTACATCTATGATATAATAGAACAGTGCGAACATTGCAAGGCTGTATGAACCTACGACAAGGACAAATGAACTTGACCAGAGCATCTTGTTTATAGGAAAGGAAAGACTCCACAACATTCCGACAGCAAGCATCGCAAGTGCGGCCAGTCCCATGTAGCCGGACTTCTTAGCTCCTGACAGTCTTTCGTCAGGAATCCTTACGAACTCTCCTGCAAACATTCCCAGCATAGCAGTAACTATTGCCGGCAATGTGCTCAGAAGTCCTTCCGGATCAAAGCGTCCTCCATCATATATCAGCCTGCCCGGCATGATCAGTCTGTCGATGTATCCTACCAGATTACCCTGCATTGAAAGGGGATCGGCTCCAGGTGTGTCAGGTGCCGGGATGAAACATATCAGGAGCCAGTACCCGATGAGGATGGCGGAGCATATCACCACACGTGCAAGAGGCTTGCAGTTCATGAAGATCAGTGCGGCGAACATCCACGCAAGACCGATTCTTCCAAGTACACTTGGAATCCTCATATTCTCAAAGTCCAGATTGAAGAATCCATTATATACTATTCCTAATAGTACGAGAGTCAGGGCTCTCTTGAATATCCTTATATATATGTGTCTTCTGGTGACACCGCTTTCCAATTGTTTTGCGTATGAAAAAGGGAATGATATGCCGGCGATGAACAGAAATAACGGAAATATGGTATCGTGATGATATAGCCCGTTCCACTGTGCATGTTCCATTGTCTTATGAAGCCAGCATTCGCTGCCATTCGGGAAGATTGTGCATATCGCCATTACGAGCCCGGCGAAACCCATTATGAAAAGCATGTCGAATCCTCTCAGGGTGTCCAATGACAGGAGCCTTTGGTTATTGTCTTTCATGGTGTGTTGATATGGTTAATTCTTTTGTGCAAAGATAGGTAAAAAATAGTTAAATTCCTTAGTTTTTGATTTTCAGAATATTACGTTTTAGGCGAAAAAATAATTCGACAAAAAGTTAAAAATAATTAGAAAAAAGTTTGGAGGTAAAGAAAAAATGTCTACCTTTGCAATCCCAAACGAAAAACGGGGTACAGAAACACTCCAAGTTTGGCACAAAAAGTTCATTGAAAAGACTGATTACTGTACAAGAAGCAAGTACCGAGAAATATACAATTTATCGAGAAGCGTTAATTCTTATTGAGAATTAGAAGTGCGTCAGGAACAGACAAGAGATATTAAAAAA
>JAGAKH010000113.1 GCA_017625725.1 Bacteroidales bacterium
AGGATACTGAAGAGCTTGTTCAGTCCTGCTTCGCTGCTGACAGTGAGCAGCTTATACACCTCACCCATGTTTCGATTCTCTTCGGGATACTCACGCATAACGTACAGTACCAGTGCTTTGAGCAGATTTGCTTCCGAGTTGTCCCAGAAAGGATCGCCCTTGAGAGAACCTGTATTCTTGATGATAACATCCACCAGGGTCTGCGCCATGATCTCCTCACCTTCGGTTTCCGCAAGGAAGTTCCAGGAATCAGAGTGCTGCGGACTTACCAGGTTGAAGACCTTGACCAGATATCCGTTCTCCTCCAGATATTTCGCCATGTCTTCGTACAGCTCCGATTTCGGGTCCGTGACCACAAGACTCTCACCACGTTTCACGGTCTGGAAGATCATGTTGCGTGCAAAGGCACGGGATTTCATGGTACCCGAGGCTCCGAAAACTGCGATATTCCGATTCATTCGACTATTCAGCGGAAGGCATACAGCCTTTCCATTCAGCTTCCCGAGAATAGTACCGTCTGTCTTGCCGGGCGCACTCAGTTCCAGTACCTCGTGCATTTCCTCATCCGTCATGAATCCGGATGTACCATAGGTACCTTTGTTGGAGTAAGAGAGATTCCGCTCCATATCCTTTACTTCTCCGTCATTGTCTCCCGAATTCATCATATAAAGAATCAGTATTGCGAGAGCACCAAGGCAGATACCCACACCGTACAAACCGTATGGGAATGAAAAAAGTCCGTCAATACAGGCGGACAGTTCAAAAGATGGATAGGTGGGTGAGCCGACCTGACCGGCGGCCTGCCATACTTTATAGTTCCGTATGAGCTGGGAGATAAATCCTCCGGCATACAGAACCACAGCAAGTGCGGGCAAAGCAAAGATCAGCTTCCACCATTGCTTTTTCATGACGCACCACCTCCGTATGGGATCTTGAACAGTTCGGCTGTCTTACGGGCATCAATGGTGCGGATCGTAGCGAGATTACCGTAATATCGACTGAGGAGTTCTGCTTGAAAGTCAAAACAGATGACGATGAGATTGAGTGACTTGGGTTTTGCTCCATCCTTCAGATTCCGAATACGCTTGAGATCCATGTCACACGCGAACAATACAGCGGTCTTGGCATCTGCATATCCGTCACAATCCAGAGAGTTCGGGCATGGCTGCAGATTCATCTTCTGAAGAACCGAGTATTTCAGCCGCTTCATGGAATCACTCAGAAAGTTCATGCGAAGAAGAAAATCTCCATATGCATCATTCGGTACAAATACGATAGATGGTATAAAATCATCAAGTTCAAAATACTGGTGTTCAGGACCGCCATCACTGGTAAGTAGGTCCCACGCTGTATTCATCGTATCTCCAATAATCATCTGTCGAATTTCCGATCCCAGCAATCGACCGACCAATTCTGCAGCACGGAACTCGGACATTGACACCCACTTGATCACGCTTGCTCCGGTATTATACACGAGGTAATCTCCCATGCAGCACCGAAGTAATCCATTGAAACGTGCATTCTTGATCTTGATACTTTCCTCCCCACGATCCTTCACCTCATATGACGTATAGTACGCCGACTGTGAAGACTGTGAGGAGTCTGCGAGGGGAGCATACAGCTTGGGCTTGTCATCCGCAAAGATAGGTATGCCCAAATTGTACATCATCGTCAGCACCTCCGATGATCGCATATATCGCCGTCGATGAAGCAGATCCAGCCGTACTCTTTTCACGTCTGCGAAACGGTCAGGGTATTTGCCCTCCAGATAATGCTTACCTTTCGGAGCCAGTCTGTGACCGGTCAGCTCATCACTCTTATATTGAACCAGCATTTTCTCCTGTCTCAGCTGACTCAGGCAGTTGTCCGTATATCTGCGGGAATCATTCAAACGATCAAGAGCACGTTCGGACATCTCCTCGGATAAGGCTGTGAGCTGCAGAATCTGATCCTTCAAGCCTGTGATTTGGACGCTTGTTTTCACATTTACTCCTTTCTCATTTCTGACACAACAGCTTATAGACTTGTCTCAAAAAAACACTTGTCGGCAGGGTTCCTTCATTATATAAAGCCCAGTGTGAGACTGACCTAATACTGTTTTTGCCGCTTTTTCACACGATTTTGACGGTAAATTCATTGGTTTTCGCCCCAATCGGAAATGATAATCTCTGTCTTATAATCATCTGCAGGACGAGAGGTATGAAGAATCTCACAACAGGCCATATTGTCATCCTTCAGGAAGTACAGAGAAAGCACATCGAGCACCTTTTTGATCTCTATATTGTCACAGTCACGAAGGCTTTTTGCCGGAGTTTCTTTCGGATAACAATGACAGAATGTGATACGGGCTGTCTCATAAACTTTACATTTATGAGACTTTTGATAGTCCTTCAGGCAAGCTATAAGGGGATCAATTGTGAATTCACACGATGTATGAGATTTCTTTTTCAAGGGAAGAACAGGTAATGTCAGATGCATCCTTCCATCACGTTCTTCAATCTGAATCTCATGGGTATTGCTTAACTGAGATAAATACTCCCTCTTGGATACACATCCGATTTCTGCGAGTAATTTTCTAAGTTCAAGACACGTTTTTTCCGTTTCTACTGATGTTTCCAGCAATTCAGATTCGAGTTCCGGTTGCTGTGTTGTATACTGATCATCAATTCTTTTCAGTGCTCTTGAAAGTCTGTCAGCTCTCCTCTGACATCCACGAATCCTTTGTATAAAGTTTGCCATAATTATTCTTCCTTTCGCTTGTAATAATTTGTTTTCCCACTGGGTTCTGTAATACAGTAGGCTGTTATATTGGGGATGCTGATTTTGGGTATCTGATCGGTATTCTCGATGGTGACAAGCCGTTTGGGTGGATTATCGCATTCGGGCACCGATTTACTGATGATATATTCCTGGCCGACGGGAACGTAGATAATTTCGTAATCTGCGCCGTCTGCGAAAAAACATACGATTGCAGGAAAATCACCGGCTGTAAAGTAGTCGATTCGTTGGAAGAAGTCATCGAAAACCCACATGGCTTCCTCAACTCCCTCACGTTTGTTTTCCAGTGCCTCCTCGCTGAGAGCTACCCATTCCATGCTTCGGATCAGCTTCTTTTCCCGCTGAAGCTGAGTAATGAGAGTATTCAGCAGCGAAGGAGTCAATCTGGTTAAACTGAGAAGCAACTTGAACGGAAGGGCTCCGGCGATATCCATGATCTTCATAATCATTTCTTTATGCCTTCTTTGGTTCGATGCCAATCCTTTCATAAATTTCTCCTTGTCGTTATTGACGCTTAATTTGCGTCCTGCGTTATGTTTTTTACTGTGTAGTTGTCGCTGTGTGTGCGTTATTTACACGTTATCGAATGACAATTGGTATTAGTCGTCGATAGATATGTTATAACATAGTTATTACGTATCTTCCTCATCAGGTCCGATCCTTTTCAGTGGTGTTCTGAAATCACTATCTAACGGACTCACTCTTATCTGTGTCCAGGTTTCATCGCCCAGTGTACTCATATGGGAATACTGAAAATTCTGCATACTCTTGCCCACAAATAAATAATGGGCAACTGTATCCAAGATATTTATTACTTCCGAATCGTGGAGATTACTCAGTCTTCGGATCGGAGTGTCTTCCGGGCGAACATGGATGACTTCTACTTTGCCATATTCAAAAGATTTGTGTCCTGTATTCCGAATAAACTCTTCCAACCCATACCGCAAGGGATCAACAACAAGTTTATTTATGTACATACTATACCTGCAAATAGGCAATGCTGGAAGTTCGATTACAACGTCTTTCCCATCCTTATATACATAAAATCCGTTAACTTTGGAGATGCATTTCATCAATGTTGGTTTATCCTCAATGGTCTGGGTGATCATTGCTTCACGCAATCCAACAGCAAGTCTTTCTCCTTCAAGGACAGCCAACGCGATCTGCTTGTTATGTATGTCTTCAGCCAGTTCAGGGTTCTTGTTTTTTTCCAGGTTACGGATAATATTGGTAGCCTTATCTATTAACATATCCAGGACTTCGATGCGATTTTTCATAATGTAGTCTCCTTTTTTCTCAAGGAAGCACTCTTCTGAGTCCTCCATGTGTGTTGTTGTAAAAATGATGTCATATGTCTTTTTTCAGGTTGAACTTTCGTAATCAACCTGTTGCCTTGCGCGATCCACAATTTCCTTCAGTTCGCGTCTGTCGGTGGTGATCAGTTCTTTTTCAAGCTCGCTGGCCTTAAATTCTACGGTGATATTATTGTTGTTCGTGGATATAAGCCCGTTGCCGCGCTCAAAATGCGTGATCGCCATCGTCTCCGTTTCGGAAAGATGGAGGATATCCTGTACACGCTGTGCTTCCTCATCCTCAAGATTCAGCACGATTTTGGTCTTGGCATTGTTGATGATGCCTTTGCCATATTTGCCGTCCTCAAGCGCAAAGAAGTCGTTGAGGTCCTGGGTAGCGCAGATTGCCGAGCCGCCGTAGCCACGGATGATCTTGAAGATTTCCAGTACAAATTCCGCTGCCAGACGGTTGGATGCTGCGCCGATAAGCTGCCATGTTTCGTCCACAAAAATTGCTTTTTCAGCAGTCCGGTCTTCTTTGGCTTTATCCCATACATAGTCCAGCGCCACAAACATACCGACAGTCAGAAGATCACCGGTCAATTCGGAGATATCGAGGACGATGTATTTGTTATCCAGCCGCACGTTGGTCTGTTGGTTGAAGCTGCGGGCAGAGCCGCCAACAAAACGGTTTATGATATTCGCCAGACGTTTTGTTTCCGGTGACTGCTTGAGAACTTCGTGGAGATCACCGAGGATGGGCATCTCTTTGTACTGCTCCGGATGTTCGGGATTTACTAAGGTATCGTTGTTATGCGTGATACCTTTCATAGCATAGGTCTTGATCAGTGCATCGTCAAGCAGCTGCTTTTCCTCGTATGTCATATCGGGAATCAGCAGGCTGAAGAAGATATGCAGCTTCTGGATCTTTCCGGCAAGCATGGACTTGTCGATGTTGGGCGCATCCAGCAGGTCAGCTACTGTGGTATCGGTCTTGCGGATCTCCATGATATTGATACAGTTCGGAGATGCAGGCGAAATCTGAATGAACTCCCCGCCGATATTGTTGCAGGCACGGTAGAATTCGTTGCCTTTCAGCGGAGCGATAATGAATGTTTGAATGTTCTTCCGGCGCATACGGAGTGCCATGAGCTGCATGGTAAACGTCTTACCGGAGCCGGAGGTACCGAGAATCGCCATATTTGCGTTCTTATATATATGGGAGTTAAAGATGTCTACGATGATGAGTGAGTTATTATGTTTGTTGACACCGAGCAGGATGCCGTTATCGTCGCACATTTCAAAGGATGTGAACGGATAACAGCTTGCCACACCCGTGGTCAGGATGTTTCGCTTGGATCGTGCGAAGAGGTGCTTATCGAGGGATACCAGAGGCAATGCGGATAAGAATGCTTGCTCCTCACGGAAATGGCAATGGCTCACTTCGATGTCCTGTGAGATGAGTAGCTTTTTCAGCTCATCAATACGCCATTCCAGTTCTTTTTCGGAATCTGCTGTGACAGTGATGAGGATATTCATGAAGTACAGATCCTCGTTGTTGCCCAGACCATCCTTGAGGTAATAGCCGCTTCGGATGGCACTGTCCAGGTCGTCGAAGTCGGTGTTGGTATCACTTGCATCCTTTATCTTGGAACGGTTTATACGGAGCTGCTGACCTATTTTCCGTACCATTTGTTCTTTGGGTTGTCGTGCAATAAATATATCCAAATCAATACCTTCACCAGCATTTACGAGCAAGGAAAGCCAACCTGCAGATACCTGATCCTTATAACCGTCTGACGGAATCAGGAGGTAGGCGTGATACATCCGATCCATGAGAACATAACTGCCATGTGTCACGTCAATGCTGTCCGGAGCGATAATGTCGCCTACGGGAAGTTGTTCCATGTTGACGTGTCTGGTCATCAGATCGGCGATATGTTCTTCGATGGTTTTGTCGATGGCAGTGTTGCGGTTGAGGAGGTTGTACAGCACATCTACAGTGAAATCGTTGTCGTTCTCATACTGAATGACCTCGTTTCCGCACTGCCTGAGAAATACGGTTGCCGTCTGAACAACGGAGTTCAGCTCGGCAAGAGCATCCTTTTCGTCACCGCGTCTGCCGCCGATGCCTTCATACTCAAAGATGAGGAAAAACCTGCGGGTGATCGCTTCCTTGGAACCGAGCTGTCGGACAAGGTTGGCGTAGTCCTGCTGGAGCACACGGCACTTTTCGTCGGTTTCGTGAGCGATTTCTTCCTCGATCTTGTAAAGGTGCCGGTTCACATCCGCTTTCTTGGTCAGCACCTTGAACTGGATCTTCGCTGGGCTGATCTTGAGATAGGACACAAAGGAATAAATGATATTCCGTTGCTCACGGGCGCTGCGCAGAAGGAAGTTGATCGGGGACACCTCGATGATCTTCACATACCGGTGATCCCGGGTATAGATAATCCCGTTACGGATATCTTCAATGGGAAGATACTGCGCCACAGGACTGGTCGGTTTCGGAAATTCTATGGTTTTCTTTTTCTCATGGGGTTCATCATCAAACGTCCTTCTGACCGGATGTTCTTTCTTTGGTCTGGAGAAATCGTCATGGAACTCATCGTCGAAATCGTCGTAGCGGTCTACCGGTTCTTCACGGTGTTCTTTTGCTTTCTTTGGTTTTGCCTGCTTCGGTTCAGGTTTAGTCTTGACGGTACCACCTTTACCAATGACTCTTTTGTTCTGCAGGAACTTGAAAAAACCGAGGATGAAGGAAGTCAGGCTCTCGCCATTGACACCAATCAGAGCGAGCAGTCCCAGCGGCAATGCAGTGAGACAGGCAATAATGATCTTGGCTGTCAGGGAGATATTGATCTTGAACAGCGGAAGGTTAAAGACGGCAGCAATCGCACCAGCTTCAAGCACGTTGCGCAGCTTGAACATACCGCCCATGACCGTACCGGTATCTACAAAGTTTTCCGGGATCCGGTAAACATCCCGTTCTTCAGTCTGTCGTGCCATCGTCTTCACCTCCGTCTAAATACAGGGATAAGCTGTCAGCAAAGTCCGCCGCCAGCGTTTTCTGTTCTTCTGTCAAACCGAAGACATCTTCGGTTATATAGTCGTCACCGAGATAGATTACCGTATAATTCACATGGGTATATGGTATCTCTGTCACGGTATATGTGCCATCTTCGTTTGGTACATACGAGGTTTTCGTCTTTGCCTCTTCAACGACCATATAGAAAAAGAAGTTGTCCGAGAATTCGGTCAGCTTCTTTGTGAGATCGTTTACTTTTATGGTTTTCTCAAAATCGGTCAGTGCGCTGTATTCGCAGATGATGCGGGTACTGTCATGGGGAAGGATTACAGAATACGGATCGTTCAGCGTCATGGTATCGTTCGCACCGTATCCTGCAAAGTCTGCTTGAATCTCCGCAAGTACATCGGTATGAGCATTCCGCATCACTGTATCAACCGCTATACACGCTTCCTCATAATGCTCGGTAACAACGGAATAATCATTCATCAGAGCTTCCTCAACGATGGATTCATCCCATACGGCATCATCAACAGTCTCTACAGGATCACTGCCGCCGAGTCCTCCGAATAGCATGGACGGAAGCATCATAAGGATCATCACTGGCAGGAGCAAAAGTGCAACCAGAACGATGATGACCTTTCCAATGACCTTTCTGCCTTCCCATGCAAGTCCCGCTGCCAGCCCATACGGACCGAATGCCGCGCCTTTGGAAGCACCGGCAAGAGCTTTACCGGCTTTGATCGCACCTTTTACCGCACCTGCGGCTTGGGCTGTATGTTCAAGCCCGTTTTTTTCCTTCTGTGGATCTGTCGCCATTACACTCTATCCTTTCTTCTCGGGATCTGCGGGAGTTTCTGTACAATTTCCTCTTTGTACTGGATTTCATTATTTCCATCCATATACGGAGTTTTCTCTACGACATCCTGTGGAGTCTGTTTATACCACTTGGAGCCATCCTTAGCTGTTTCCAGCGTAAATGCACCTTCCGGCTTCATGTACTGGTCAGCATTGTACATAGCAAACTCCGTGAGAGCACCACCGCCAATGGATTCCTTACCGATGATTCTTCCGCCGCCTATTTCCATGTCACTGAACTGCGGCGCATTTGTCTGTCCGGCGTATCCGAAGTAAGAAGTCATTGCCTCAGCCGCACGATCACCGGTGATGGAGCCTTGTTCCTTGATGCTGCCTTTTGCCACAGCGCCGATGACGGTATTTGCAAAGTCTCCGCCTTTCTGGACGGAAGAGTTATACAACCGCTGGCTGATGGTGTGGCTCTGCTGATTGGTCACGCTGCTTGCGGCATGACGTTCTGTGGTACGTCCGACCGCACCGGCAAGACCTCCCGATAAGAACGAAGCATCGCTGCCGGAGCCGGAGGTGGATCCACTCCCACCGCCGCTACCTCTGCTGTGTCCGAAAGCACCTCCGCTGGCAGCTTGAATACCACGGAAGGCAATCATCAGCTCACCCAGCATACTTCCGCCGGTGTGTCCGACGTTGATACCAAGAGACGACATAAAAGAGTCGATCTTCTGCGACACCTTGAGAAATGCTATTGCACAAAGGAACCAGATGAATATGTTTCCCGTTACTTTTTCTTTTCCCTGAGCCGCCACCTGGGATTGTACTTCGCCTTCCGTCACGGCAAGAACCGAAACAGAGCAAAGGCTGAACACCATCAGGATGGTCAGGGTGATTATCAATATCTTTTTCATACGCATACCTCACACAAACAGGGGATTGGACAGGAATGTGCC
>JAGAKH010000114.1 GCA_017625725.1 Bacteroidales bacterium
CATTGATATGGAGTCAGTTCAGATCAAGGGACTTAAGAGCCCTGTGGCCGGAGATGCCGACTGCCTGCTCTTCCCTAATATCGAATCGGGAAATGTCTTCTACAAGGCCAATTCAAAGCTTGTTCCAGGCGTGAGACAGGCAGGAATTCTTGTCGGAGCGAAAGTACCGTGCGTACTTTCCAGCCGTGCCGACAGTACTGATACAAAACTGAATTCCATTGCTGTCGCCGCGATGTCGGTATAAGCAGACAGGACATAATCAAAACACTAAGAACCATAACTGCATATGAAAGGTAGGATACTGGTTATCAACACCGGCTCAACCTCGTCAAAGATCGGATTCTATGATTCCGGGGAGAAACTCTTTGAAAAGAATCTGATCCACTCAGCTGATGAAGTGGCGAAATATCACTCCGTCATGGATCAGGATATCATGCGTCGTGATGCTATTACAGAATTCCTTTCTGAAAAGGGGATACCTCTTGAGTCAATTGATATGGCTATGGCACGCGGAGGCCTGATAACACCGATAAGGACAGGTGTATATGAAGTCAATCAGGAGATGAGGGACGCTCTTATAGCTGGAAAGGAAGGTGTCCATGCCTGCAACCTCAGCGCTCTTCTTGCTGATGATATCGCGATACTCGTCAATGAGGCGCGTGAGTCGATGGACCAGATGGAAAGGTTGAGGAAAGGCTATGGCGACAGATGCCGTGCATTCATTGCCGACCCTCCTATGGCGGACGAGATGCTGCCTGAGGTAAAGGTCGGAGGACTTCCTGAGTTCCCTCGCAGGACGCTTTTCCATGCATTGAACTCCCGTGCAATGGTGAGGAGATATGCAAGAAGCATCGGAAAGAGCAACAAGGATGTGACCGTGATCGTGGCACACATGGGAGGCGGAAGTTCTGTTTCGCTCCACCGTCATGGACTGGTCATCGATACCAACGATGCGCTTGGTGGTGATGGTCCTATCAGTCCTGAACGTGCTGGAACAGTGCCGGCATTCCCACTTGTCGAGAAATGCTTCAGCGGTCAGTGGACCGAGGCTCAGATCAAGAAGAGACTGGTCGGCCGCGGAGGTGCTGTGGCATATTTCGGTACAAATGATTTCAGGGAGCTTGTAGCCCGTGCTGATGCCGGAGACAAGGAGTGTGATACATTCATCAAGGGATATTGCGTTTCTGTTGCAAAGTACATAGCTGCACTTTCTACAGTTGTATATGGAAAGGTCGATGCCATCATCCTGACAGGAGGCATAGCCTACAGTCAGCCTATCACAGAAGATATCAAGGAGAGGGTATCGTTCATAGCTCCCGTAGAGATATATCCTGGAGAGAATGAGCTTGAATCTCTTGCGGAGAACGGTTATGGTATTATGGCAGGTGAATTCGAGATCAGGTATTATCACCCTGACCATTTCTAGAATCAGAATTTTTGAAAATTAAGATACGATGTTAAAGGAGTATGATGTAATTGTCATTGGAGGAGGTATAACAGGCGCCGGTACAGCC
>JAGAKH010000115.1 GCA_017625725.1 Bacteroidales bacterium
AACAGGGAGCAGATAGATGCCAAGCTGGTTAAAGTAAGCAAAGCGGCAGGATACCTTGAGGGAAGATTGTCTACTATCGGATTTGATGTACAGCAGCAGGCGGCTGTGGAGGCATTGACACACGATATCGTATCATCTTCTGAGATTGAGGGGGTGCTTCTGAATTCCGATCAGGTGCGGTCTTCTGTGGCAAGAAGAATGGGGGTGCATATTACGAATGAGACGGAGCCGTCGCATTATATTGAGGGTGTTGTGGAGATGATGCTGGATGCTGTGAATAATTATTCCAGCCCTTTGACTGATGAAAGACTTTTCGGATGGCACAATTGTCTGTTTCCAACCGGGAGGAGCGGCATGGAGCCGATAAATGTAGGACAGTATCGAGTAGATCCGATGGATGTGGTGTCAGGTACTTGGGGAAGAGAGAAGGTACATTATCACGCACCGGCAGCAGAGGATGTGCCTGTAGAGATGCAGAGGTTTCTTGCCTGGTTCAATTCAGATGAGACAGCGAAAGATTATGTAAAGTCAGCCATAGCACATTTCTGGTTTGTGAGCATCCACCCTTTCGATGACGGAAACGGAAGAATAAGCAGGGCGATTGCAGATATGGCATTAAGTCAGGCAGACAACTCGGCATTGAGGTACTTCAGCATATCCTGTCAGATCAATAAAGAAAAGAGGAAATACAATGACACTTTGGAAAGATGTCAGAAGGGTTCGTGCGACATTACCGTATGGATTGACTGGTATCTGGACTGTATGCTAAGATCCATTGGGGGAGCAGAGGAAATGCTGTCATCTATCTTGAATAAGGCAATTTTCTGGCAGAGCCACTCGCAGGCAGTGCTGAATGATCGCCAGAAGACAGTGCTCAACATATACCTTGATGGTTATATCGGAAAACTCACTCCGAAGAAATGGGCAAAACTTGCAAAGGTATCTTTGGATACAGCTGCAAGAGACATCAAGCAGCTCACCGAAGCCGGCATCCTTGTGCCGCAGGAAGGAAGGTTTAGGAATGTTCGTTACGGGATAATAATTTCAAAGGATTTGATTCTGATTCCGTGCCCGGAAGATGATGAGGACTGATTTCCTTGTATCAAAATCGTAAAAATATATGTTTCAAAAACGCAAATGAGACATTGTCAAACTATTGAAAGATTTTGCTTTTGAAAATGTACTACATCGGTACTACAGTATCCAGCATAAATCCCACAGTTTCCTCAGCCCATCGTCCCCAATCCACAAAGAAAGGAAACTCGGTGCCTCCATGACCGGCACCATCATATACAGAAAGTTTCTTATTGATTCCTGCAGGCAGAGCATTGTAGATCTTCTCTGACATCCACTGCGGTGTCCTGTTATCCTCGCTGCCGACAATCAGTAGAATGTCCTTCCTGAACTTCGGAGCCACAAGAGCCGGCATCTGATCGCGAGGGAAATCGTCAGGAACAAGCAGATTTTTTTCGGTCTTGCCTTTCGGATGAACTTTCACAAGATGCGGAATCGCATCTTCAAATGACGAAGGAGTACCGCTCAGGATGCATCCTTTCACCAGCCTGTTGTCATGGGCTGTTATCATAGCCAGATACGCACCGGTGGACCATCCCATCACATAAATCTTTTTCCTATCCACGACCTTCTCCTTGCTCACAGCCTTGATCACAGTATCAAAGTCCGTCAGCATTTCCGTATAGCAGAGATAATCCGGATTCATCTCAAACTCCGAACTTTCTCCGAATCCCCTCCAGTCAAAAGTGACTACGTTGATACCATTCGCAGCATAAAGATATGCCAGAGAAATCTGCTGATAAGACATATTGCCGGCATCGCCGTTACAGATGATCAAGGTGGGTCTTCTGCTGTCATCTATAGTCTTATATGGCAACATCTCAGTCTGTCCGGCATTATCAGCAGGAACATCCTGAGCAGGATAAAACCAGGTCTCAATCCTGTAGCCGTCCTTTGTGGTCACATCCATTTCCTTATAGATCATCCCCACCTCTTGAGGCAGCCGGACATACTTCTTGTCAGGGATTATGGCGTAGGAATATAGGCCAACTAAAAGACCTATGATCAGAAATATGTGTTTCATTATTTACGTTTATATATGTAAAGGACAATTCCGACAGCAACACCGATTAGAACTGTTACAATCGACCCCTCAAACCCATTATTACCACCAGTCAGTATATATGGTCCTGAAATCTCAGGAATTATCGCATAGGCATCCTCCGATATTCCAGACACTCCGAC
>JAGAKH010000116.1 GCA_017625725.1 Bacteroidales bacterium
GAACCCCCGACCCTCTGCTTGTAAGGCAGATGCTCTAAACCAACTGAGCTATGCTCCCGATCAATGAACTACCCTTTCTTTCGATTGGGATTGCAAAGGTAGTCATTATTTTCAAACCTGCAAACTTTTTTGCAACTTTTTTCAATGCCAGGAATAAAGAGCTGCAGCATATTGCTTATTAGGCAGCAAATGAATATATTTGAATCTACAAAACGTCCAATCATGAAAATCGTAGAAAAATACAAGGAATTTACGGGACAGCAGGCTTGGGAGGAAGTAGTCGGATATGTCATGGGACATAATGAAATACAAAGCGTTACCGGCATCATATTCAACGTCACATTTGTTGGCAGCTGCATTTTCATCAAAGGAGGAACTCCGGGCACGAAACGTGCAGATAAAGGAGAATATCTGACAGCCAAGGACTTTATAACGGCATACGATACTGTCAGAGAATGGGAAGAAATAAATACCGGCAATGTAAAACCGTACATCAAGAGACAGCAGACTCCATTCATCGCTCTGTTGCATTGTGCAGGGATTCTGGAATAAAAACACTATATTTGTAGATGACAGGTGGCGTTCACTCTGTCCATAAATAAGATTATCGACAAAATTATGAAACGTAAAATCATTGCAGGTGTATCCCTGACAGCAGCACTGATCGTTGCTGCATTCATCTTCTTCAAATTCTATTTTGTATTTGGTGAAGGCGTGAAAGCCGGAGAACTCAACTTCGTAGTCTACAAAGGATATATATTCAAGACTTACGAAGGACGTGCCATTCAGGCTGGGTTCGGCAAAGGTGCTAATACTGCACTGCAATCCTATGAATTTGATTTTTCAATAACAGATCAAGCAATTGCTGATTCACTCATGAGATGCGGAGGGAAGGTAGTCGAACTCCATTACAAAGAATACCTCGGAACCCTTCCATGGAGGGGCAAACAGAAATATATTGTTGACAGAATCGTATCTGTAAGATAATGAACCTATGAAACCTAACATAAAAATCTTTGCTATCCTGGGCCTGCTATGCCCGGGATTGTTTACTTCAGCACAAGACATTCCTGACTGTGGAATTCCTGGTGCCATTGCAGTCAGACCTGCGAACGACCCGAACGGCAAAATCCTCAATATGGAAGAAACCATTCTGTCCCGAGAGCTCTCCCCTACAGGAGTAAGCTGCTTCTGGTCGGAGGATCACATACTTCAAAAAAGAATGAAGGACGGGAAAATCATGACAATTGATTTTCTGAATGGAGGTATTGAGACTGAAGCGGAAGTACAGGAAAGCTCTGCCGGCAAACTGCCTGAAAAGGTAAAAAGACGCAAGAATCTGGTCAAAAGCCCGGAAGGAGACCTTTACGCATTCACGGTAAAGAACAATCTATACATTTGTGACAGTACAGGAAGAATAGACACTGTGACAGCTGAAAAGAACCGTGCAATCGTATGCGGCCAGACTGTAAGCCGCAATGAATTCGGCATCAGCGGCGGTATATTCTGGTCGCCGGATGCCAGCAAACTCGCATATTATATAAAGGATGAGAGTGCTGTGACCAGGTATCCTCTTACAGACATCACTTCGAGGACAGGAAGAGCGAGGTACATCCGCTACCCTATGGCAGGCATGGATTCCGAGAAAATAAAGGTGGCTGTATATGACCTGAAGACAAACAGATCAATATGCCTTAACCACATGGCTGCCGTGGATCCTGAATGGGACAGGGCCGAGGAGACATATCTCACAAATGTATGCTGGTCTCCTGACGGAAAGGGCATCTACATCCAGTTGCTCGACAGAAGCCAGAAACATATGAAGCTGTGCATGTTCGACCCTAATGGTAATTATATAAAGACCATCCTGACTGAAGACAACGGAAAGTATGTCGAGCCTTTGGATCCTTTGTACTTCATAAAGGATAGAAATGACCTGTTCATCTACCGCACTGCAAACAGGGACGGATACAGGAACCTGTACCTCTGTGATAACGACGGCAATATCAGAAGAATCACAGATGTCGATGCTGACGTCAAATATCTTGACAATGATGGGGAATATATCTATTATACTTCTGCAGAAGTATCCCCGGCAGAGAACCACCTGTTCAGAATCGGGATAAGAAACCTGAAGAAAGGAGTAGCCAAGGCATCTGTAGGCAAGGCACAACGCCTTACAAGTGAAGAAGGATGGCACCACATAGCTCTTAGTCCAGACTGCGGGTATTTCATGGATTCATACAGTTCAATATCAGTCCCAAGAATCATTGACCTTTACTCTGCAGACGGAAGTAAGATAATGAATCTCCACACAGCTGAAGATCCTACGACTGATTATGCATATAGTGAAATTGTATTGGGTACAGTCAAAAGTGCTGACGGGCTATACGATAACTACTATAGGCTCATCAAGCCGAAAGACTTCGATCCGACAAAGAAATATCCTGTGATAGTCTACGTATATGGAGGTCCTCACTCCCAGATGGTGAACAATTCTTTCATGGCCAGCCTCAGAAGATGGGAGATGTATATGGCCCAGCGTGGCTACCTTGTATACGTGCAGGACAACAGAGGAACAGAGAACAGAGGTCTCGCATTCGAGCAGGCCATTCACGGTCAGTGCGGACAGATGGAGATGGCAGATCAGATGGAAGGTGTGAAGATGCTTATGGAGCTTCCTTTCGTAGACAAGGACCGTATAGGAGTCCATGGATGGAGCTATGGTGGATTCATGACAATATCACTTGCCACGAACTACCCTGAGATATTCAAGGTTGCTGTTGCAGGAGGTCCTGTAATTGACTGGAAATGGTATGAGGTGATGTACGGAGAGAGATATATGGACAGTCCTCATGTAAATCCTGAGGGATATGAAAAGACCAGCCTGATAGGTAAGGCCAAGGAATTGAAAGCCAAGCTGCTTATATGCCAGGGTACAATCGATCCTGTCGTTGTATGGCAGCATAGCCTAAGTTTCGTACAGGAGTGTATCAACAATAATATCCAGGTTGACTATTTCCCATATCCGAGGGCAGAACATAACATGATGGGAATGGAACGCGTCCATCTGCATAACAAGATAAGTGCATACTTTGACGACTACCTGTAACGGAACTGCGAATGATGACGTTTCTGATAAGGTACAGGCGACACAGAGGTCCCGACACCGATCAGAAAGTCGCCTACAATAAAGTTTGCCTGCACACCGAAGGAAAACACCTCAGGCGTTGCAGGCATTTCTATTGCTGAACTTCTAGCGTCTGTCAAAGGAAACAGCACTGGGGAATATACTGTCACTGACTGAAAGTACTGTGTCCACAATGTTATGGATACAATGGAAGATGGATGAAAGACAATGCCTTCTCTTGTCCCCATTCCCCAGTTGTTTCCACGTACACCCATCTGTGTACCATAAAGGATACCGGACAGAAAATATAGATGCCTGCCCAACCTCAGGGTGTTTCCGAGCATCATCTGCCTTGAGATGAAGATTTCCGGGACATCGATGAGATTACGGCCCTCGAGGGTTGAAAAGAATTTATCAGGGTGTTGGAGGTAATATTCGCCAAAGCCTATGCTCCCGTCAAAACCATGAATGTCGATATAATACACTTCAGGACGTGAAATCGGTGCAGAATCCCATGGCCTGTATCCGAAAAGTCTGGAATCCGGGATGAATAGATGCGAAGAAAGCAGAAACGGGATATCGTGTGGAAACGTATCACGCGATGCCGATGTATCAGCAGGTTCATGATGCATCCGAGGCTCTGCGGATTTATCTCTTATCTGTGCATCAATACTACAGAAGCACTAGAAGATAAGTATAAACAGCATATGGATATGTCTCATAATTCAGCATTTTTAATCTGAAAAGACAATTTATATGCCCTGGGCATCAATGATTTGAAAGTGTTTGCTATATTTGAAATCAATTATGAGAAAGTTTGACACCTGTTTTTTTGAAAGATATGCCAAGCTTACATTGGAGATAGTTCTTGGCGACGCCTATTCTGCATTGATCAATGAGGATAGGCCAGACCTTCAGATGCCGGACGGATCACTGGGGATAGAGGTGACCAGAGCTATGGAGCCCAGAAAAGATGTGGCTCAGAACATGCTTAAGGAAATGGCAGGCCTTACGGTAAAAGATGAGGACAAGGCGGAAGTCGATGAAATCATCCGAAGCGGATACGGATACGGTCTTCAGGACGGCAGATTCATAGGACACCTTGAATACGAATACTGGCGGCTCGCTCTTCCTCTACTCAGGATAATAGAAAGTAAGGTAAGCAAGGTGGGTTCCGGCTTTTACGGAGAATTCGACGAATACGGATTATACATATTCTGCAAGGACGAACTGACACAAGAAGAGGTGAAGCTTACTATGGAATATACATTTGAGCTGCAGAAGCATCTGGATGTAAGATACTCGAAGATGTACCTTTCCATGATAAACAGGCTCTATGTCTGTGACCTGAGTGCGGTCAATCCACTACACCACCCGACAACAAAATACACATCCTACGAGATAACCCGAAGGATGTGTAAAGAGTTCTTTCTCAAGTCTTTGGACCGTTAGAGATTTGCTGTTTTTGCAGCAACCTCACCAGCCACCTTGGCATAATCTTCTGTGCTGTCGGCAAAAAGGATTCCTCTGGATGAGTTGATGAGAAGTCCACCATGGTCGTTTGATCCATGAGCGATGACCTCCTCGGCAGAACCGCCCTGAGCACCAACTCCTGGAACAAGGAAGAAATTGTCCGGACAGAAGCCACGAAGTTCCTCAAGTTTGTCTGCTTTGGTCGCTCCTACTACGAACATCATGTTATCCGGCGTGGATATCTCCATCATCTCTTCCATGACTGCCTGATACAGAGGCTTGTCATCTTTTCTTGCATTCTGGAACTGATACGCTGAAGCATTTGATGTAAGAGCAAGCACGATAGCCCATTTATCCTTATATTCAAGGAAAGGAGTCACACTGTCTGCTCCCATATAAGGTGCAATGGTCACCGCATCAAAATCCATTTCCTCAAAAAATGCCTTGGCATACATCTTTGCAGTGTTTCCGATGTCTCCCCTCTTGGCATCAGCAATCAGGAAGATTTCAGGATAATGTGTGCGGATATAATCTACTGTTGCATCAAGTGCCCTCATACCATCGATTCCATAACACTCATAGAATGCAAGATTAGGCTTATACGCTACACAGTGTTCTGCTGTAGCATCAACTATAGCCTTGTTGAATTCAATGATTGAACGGGCCTTACCTTTGTAAAGTTCTCCTTTTATGGCAAGTTCACCACGCTTTGAAAGAGCCTTTACATGCTCAGGCATCTTATCGAAATCCACATCCAGGCCAACGCATAGCATGCTTTTCTTGGCCTGTATCTGCTCATATAACTGTTTCCTGTTCATAATGATAGGATTTGATGAAAGGATGATTAATAATACTTATAAAATAAAGCGATTGCTTCCATACCTGCAAAGAGCTGCTTAAGAAGATAGCTCTCGTTAGGAGAATGAATTGTGTCACGTTCAAGACCGAATCCCATCAGAAGAGGGTCAATTCCGAGTATTCTCTGAAGGTCGGCCAGAATCGGAATGGAACCGCCTCCTCTTGAAGGGACTGGTTCGATTCCGTATACCTCGGTCATTGCTTTTTCCGCTGCCTTATATGCTGGCGAAGATATTGGGATCAGGAAGCCATCTCCACCATGATGAGGCTTGACTTCAACCTTGACGTAATCCGGAGCTATCGCCTTGAAATGATCCATGAAGAGTCTGGTGATGGTTGCACTGTCCTGATTTGGAACAAGCCTCATTGAAATCTTGGCATGAGCTACTGAAGGAAGGACTGTTTTGGCCCCATCCCCTGTATATCCGCCCCAGATGCCGTTAACATCAAGACAAGGACGGATGCCGGTCCTTTCAAGCGTCGAATAACCTGTCTCACCCTTGACTTCCTTGATATCAAGGAACTCCTTATACTCTTCCATATCAAACGGAGCCTTGGAAAGTTTGGCTCTATCCTCCGCTGAAAGCTCCACGACGTCATCATAGAAGCCCTTCACTGTAATCCTTCCATCCTTGTCTATCAAAGATGATATCATATCGCAAAGGACGTTGATTGGATTGGCAACTGCACCTCCGTAATGTCCGGAATGAAGGTCCTTATTCGGTCCGGTCACCTTGACCTCGACATAAGAAAGGCCTCTCATACCACAGTTTATGGACGGAACAGACTCTGAAATCATGGTAGTGTCCGAAACAAGGATAATGTCTGCAGCAAGAAGGTCTTTATGCTCCTTTGTCCATGCGGCAAGAGAAGGGCTTCCGATTTCTTCTTCGCCTTCGAGGATGAATTTGACATTATGTCTCAGTTTTCCCTCTCGGACCATGAATTCAAATGCCTTGATGTGCATGAAGAGCTGACCCTTGTCATCATTTGCACCACGTGCATAAATGGCTCCATCCCTGATTTCAGGTTCAAAAGGATCAGACACCCAAAGTTCGATTGGGTCGACAGGCTGAACGTCATAATGTCCATAGACAAGTACAGTCGGCAATGAAGGGTCTATCAGTTTCTGTCCGAAAACCACCGGATGGCCTGTAGTCTGATATACAGCCGCCTCATCTGCACCTGACTCCTTGAGGAGTTCAACCAGTCTGTCGGCACAACGAAGCATATCTGGACGATGCTGCTCAAGAGAGCTGACCGAAGGTATCCTCAGAAGTGAGAAAAGTTCCTCGAAGAAACGTTCCTTGTTGTTTTCAATATACGATTTCATATCATGTATAATTATACTATAGCTTATAATAAAGTCTTAAAACCCAAGCGAATACAGGAGCCGGTAGCAACCATTTCGCAACTACCGCAAGCCTCTGAAGAAATGTGGAGACTATATAGGAATATGCCGGATTCTTCTTTCCTACTATCTTTGAAATAACGGATGCCAGATATTCAGGTGACAATCCATTTTTCTCATCGTTTTCGATCCCTTTTATGGACCTCTCATAAGACGGATATGCCTTGAAGGCTTCTTCTGAGGCGACCTTCTTTCTGTTTGATGTGAAACCGGTTGAGAAATCTCCCGGTTCGATCAGGACTACCTTGACACCGGTATTATGCAATTCAAGCCTCAAGGCCTCACAATAGCCTTCCATAGCATATTTACTTGCTGAATACGCACCTTGATACGGCAATCCCACCAGACCTCCTATACTGCTGACACATAAGATCTTTCCATAGCCCTGTCTTCTCATTACAGGAACGACAAGCGACAGGAAACGGACCATTCCCATGAAATTCACATCCATCTGTCTTGCGACATCGTCTACCGACGTAAATTCAAGCGGGCCTCCTATTCCCATACCGGCGTTATTGATAAAGACATCGATACGTCCTTGTTCTGCCATGAGTCTGTCGAAGGCTGACCTGACAGATGTCATATCAGTAATGTCTGCATTAAGATAAGTCACTCCTTCAATAGGTTCGACTTGTCTACGCACAGTACCGTAGACCTTGTGTCCTTCATCAGCCAGCCTCGTGGCAATTGCTTTTCCGAAGCCGGACGAAACGCCTGTAATCAGAATTACCATGTTACTATAGTATTTCCAACTTCCTGAATACCTTGGTAAGTTTCTCTACAGCAAAATCAATCTGCTCGTAGGTATGTGTAGCCATTAAAGCGAAACGAATCAGTTCATCACCCTGTGCCACTGCAGGTGCAATAACAGGAGTAACAAATATGCCCTCTTCCAAAGCATGATGCACTATAGCAAGGGCCTTGAATGTATCACGGACGAAAAGAGGGATGATCGGAGACTGAGTCCTGCCTGTGTCGAATCCGGCATTCCTGAACGCAGCCTGTGCATAACGGGTCAGGGCCCACAGACGGTCAAAACGCTCCGGTTCTTCAAGCATGATGTCAAGTGCCTTGCTCACTGACGCCACATTTGCCGGCGGCATTGAAGCACTGAAAATGAGAGAACGGGAGTTATGTTTAAGATAGTTAAGTACATCTGCATCTCCGGCAATGAATCCTCCCAAAGATCCGAACGACTTTGAGAAGGTTCCCATGGTCAGGTCCACTCGGTCTGTTTCTCCAAAATGATCGGCAGTACCACGGCCGTTTCGTCCCAATACGCCGAGTGAATGGGCATCATCAACCATAATGGAGGCATTGTACTTGTCGCAAAGATCGCACATCTGCGGAAGCGGAGCTATATCTCCCTCCATTGAATAGATTCCGTCAATGACGATGAGCTTGTATTTATCCAGATCGCAGGCCTTGAGCTTTGCCTCAAGGGCGTCAAGGTCATTATGCTTGAATTTCAAGACATTGGCAAATCCGAGACGACTTCCATCAATAATCGATGCATGGTCCTGAGCATCAAGAAGCACATATCCTCCACGAAAGGCAAGTGCTGATATGACACCTAGATTTACCTGCATTCCTGTACTGTATGTAACAGCATCCTCCTTACCGACAAAGCGTGCTAATTTCTCCTCAAGCTCCTGATGGATATCCAAGGTGCCGTTAAGGAAACGGGAACCGGAACAACTGGTACCATATTTATCAATTGCAGTCTTTACTGCTTCCTTCAGTCTTGGATCATTGGAAAGGCCGAGATAGCTGTTCGATCCGAACATAAGTACCTTCTTACCATCGATGTATACTTCAGTAGACTGTTCTGACTCGATAGGAGTATAGTAAGGATATATTCCCATCTGCTTACATTCGTCAGCGAGGGTATATCCCTGGCAGATCTGGTTAAGTAATCTGTTCATATAATTATGGTTAGGTTCAAGTCAGTCTTTCTGCAGCATATTTGACAGTCAATCGGAATGTCTTCTTTCCGGAAGACGGAGCATCATACATGGCATCAGTCATTATCCTTTCACAGATCGATCTCAATCCACGTGCTCCCAGTTTATTCTTGATTGAAGTTTCCACAATGAGATCAAGGACCTCAGGTTCGACGATAAGCTTGATTCCGTCAAGCTCAAATATCTTCTCATACTGCTTCATCAAGGCATTCTTCGGCTCTGTAAGAATTCTCTTCAATGCTGCTGAGTCGAGCTGGTCCAGATAGGTGATGACAGGAAGTCGTCCTATGATTTCAGGTATGAGACCATAAGCCTTCAGATCCTGAGCCTCAACATATTGCAGGAGATTATCCTTATCGATCTTCTGCTTTCCGGAAGAGCCGAATCCGATTACCTGAGTATTGAGTCTTTGAGCGATTCTTCTCTCGATTCCTTCAAATGCACCACCGCAGATGAACAGGATATTCTGGGTGTTTACATGAATAAACTCCTGCTCAGGGTGTTTTCTTCCTCCCTTAGGCGGCACATTCACGACACTGCCTTCCAGGAGCTTCAGCATCGCCTGCTGGACACCTTCTCCTGAGACATCCCTTGTGATTGAAGGATTATCGCTCTTTCTTGCTATTTTATCAATCTCGTCGATGAAGACTATGCCACGCTCAGCCCTTGCCACATCATAATCAGACTCTTGAAGAAGTCTGGAAAGTATGCTCTCCACATCCTCTCCAACATATCCTGCCTCTGTAAGCACTGTAGCATCGACAATTGTGAACGGAACATCAAGAAGACGGGCTATAGTCTTAGCCATCAATGTCTTACCCGTTCCTGTGGGACCTACCATCAGGATATTGGACTTCTCAAGTTCAAACTCGTTGTCCTTATCCAGATTATGGTTTATCCTCTTGTAATGATTGTAGACTGCAACGGAAAGGAGCTTTTTGGCACGGTCCTGTCCAATGACATACTGATCAAGAAAAGCATGGATTTCCTGTGGCTTATGCAATTTCTCAATCTTCCCGGGCTTAGCCTTTGAATCCCTATTGAATTCCTCCAGATATCCTTCGGCCAGCTTGACACAATCAGAACATATGCATGCATCAATTCCTTGAAGCAGAAGAGGGACCTCATCTTCCCTCCTTCCGCAGAACATGCAATACCTAAGTTCCTTTTTTCCCTTCGCCATTCTACTTCTTTTTATTCATAAGTATTTCATCGATCATTCCGTACTCGAGAGCCTCTCCGGATGTCATCCAGAAATCTCTGTCACCGTCGGCATAAATCTTTTCCACTGGTTGCCCGGTATGCTGGGAAATGATCGAATAAAGTTCATTTCTGGTCTTCTCTATCTCCTGAGCAGCAATAAGTATGTCTGACGCCTGGCCTCGAGCTCCTCCCAAAGGCTGATGAATCATCACCTTGGAATGAGGAAGAGCAGACCTCTTGCCGGCAGCTCCTGCACATAGGAGTACAGAACCCATGGACGCAGCCATTCCTGTACAGATAGTAGCGACATCCGGCTCGATATACTGCATTGTATCGTATATGCTCAGACCGGAATGAACCTGTCCTCCAGGAGTGTTGAGATAAAGGGAGATGTCGCTGGTTGAATCAGTTGATGCAAGGAAAAGCAGCTGAGCTGTAATGATATTAGCCACATCATCGTCGATCGGCACACCGAGGAAAATGATTCTGTCCATCATCAGACGGCTGAAGACGTCCATAGATGCAACATTGAGCTTTCGCTCCTCGATGATTGTCGGATTGATGTAGCTATCCAAAACTGAAGCATACCTGTGCATGGTCATCGAACTGATGCCATGCTCCAGGCGTGCATATTTATCAAATTCCTTCATTATTTGAGTTCGCGGAATTTATCTACTGAAATCTTCTTTTTCTTGAGAGTCACGACCTCGCGTACTGCAGCGATGGTCTTGTCGTTCTCAACCTGATCAAGGATTCTTCTACCCTGCTCTTCCTGAGAAAGGATGTTCTTTGCGAAAGACTCGAGCTGCTCATCCGGAACATTGTTCATTCCATACATTGCGAACTGATATGCTGCAAAGCCTTTTGCACTTGCAAGCAGGTCAGCTTCCTCGATCTTGACAGCATACTTTTCCATCAGGTAGCTGCGGATCATCTGCCACTTGTAGTCTACGATGAACAGATCCCACTCCTTCTCAATATCCTCCATGGTGAACTTGCCGTCATTAGCGACAAACACCCATCTCTTGAGGAATTTCTCAGCGATCTTGAGGTCAGCCTTTTCGATAAGGAAATCCTTTGCATCCTTATTGAAACGGAAATCAGCTTCCTGTGCATACTCTGCACGAAGTCTTTCCTCAATCTTTGCATCGAAACCAGCCTCGTCGGTTACATTTCCTTCACCGAATATCTTATCGAATGTTTCCTGTGTAAGTGGAGCTGAGACAAAAGTCTTGACATTCTTGACAGTCATCTTGAACATAGGATCAAGGTTTGCAAGCTCTTCCTTCTTTACCTTGAGCATAGATGCACGGTCTGTCTCATTTTCAAAAGCGACATTCACATTCACATCTACAACATCTCCAGCCTTTACACCTACGAAATCTGCCTTTGCTGCTTCTGCAACACTGCGAAGTGCTACATATGTTCCCTCTACCTTAAGATCACCCTGCTCGAAATCCACGATGATGAAGTCGTCAGCCTTTGCCTTCTTGCCTTCCTCGAGCGAGCCATACTGCTTGAGAAGGTTCTCCTTCATCTCCTTCTTAGCAGCCTCGGTAACGGTGATAGTGTAGTAAGGTACCTCGTCATCCTTTGAAAGTTCCATAGAAACTTCAGGATTCTGAGCGATATCGAACTTGAATGTAAAGTCATTTCCGTCTACCCACTCTACCTGTGGCTGGTCCTCGCTTGGAAGCGGTTCACCAAGAACCTTAAGATTGTTCTCATGGATGAAGTTGTTGAGTCCTTCGGAAATAACATCATTTACTGAGTCTACCAAAGCAGACTGGCCATACATCTTCTCAACGAGAGACATAGGTACCATTCCCTTTCTGAATCCTCTGATTTCAGCCTTTCTTCTGTAATCATTCAACTTTTTCCTTTTGCTTTCAGCATAGTCTTCCTTTGCAACTGAAAGAGTGAGCTCAAGATTAAGCTCGTCGATTCTGTTCTGTTCGATTTTCATTTTATATATCTTTAATCAATTTTTTCGCATAAATAGCCTGCAAAATTAATAAATCAGCATGACATTTCAAAATATCAGCCCCTCTGCCTTGTATTCCTCTTAGGATAGACCACCCTGGAATGATAGACCTGTTTCAAATAGGTCTTTACAGCATCCTTCAACACGTTGATATCTCTGAGAGAAATATCGGAATCCGAGAACTGGTCTTCTGCAGCTTTGGTTTCCACGATATGGTCAACCAGACGGGAAATACTATCCTCAGAGTAGTCCTTCAGGGATCTTGATGCGGCCTCAACTGCGTCACAGACCATCAGAACGACCTGTTCCTTCGTCTGAGGTCTTTCGCCATCATACTGAAAATCTCCTATCATAGCCGGATCTCCCCCATCATTAAGATATTTCGTATAGAAATAGCCGGTTGTTGTGGTACCGTGATGTGTGGATATGAATCTTCTCACCACATCCGGCAGATTATATTTCTCTGCAAGAGCAAGTCCATCAGACACATGCTTTACTATTTCCTTGGAACTTTCCTGCGGTGACAATCCTGCATGATAAGAAATGCCAGAAGTCTCATTCTCTGTAAAACATTGAGGATTGGCAATTTTACCTATATCATGATACAGAGCTCCGGCACGCACAAGCAGAACATTAGCTCCGATTGCCCTCGCTGCCGCATCAGCAAGATTCATAACCTGAAGTGAATGCTGGAATGTTCCCGGTGCCTTCTCTGCAAGGAGTCTGAGAAGGGTGTTGTTAGTGTCGCTGAGTTCCACAAGCTTAGAGTTTGACACAAGCCTGAACATCTTTTCAAACAGATATATCAAAGGATATGCAGCAACTGACAGAAGAGAAGCCAGGGCCATATGGTAGATCACATAATAGTTACCCTCCAATGAGTCAAGACCATCGACCAGTTTTAGGGCGAACCACACGGTACACATCACAAAGAACACGATAAGAGCTGTCACAAACTGCAGCCAGCCGCGGTTGAAATAGCCAAAGACCAGGATACATACGACTCCTGCTATCATATAGATCATGAACAGTTCGATTCCTTCCGGAGCAAAGAGGAGCATCGGTACAAGTGACAGTATATAGACCACAAAAACAACCCTCTTCTTGAAGAAAGCCAGCAGATACATAGCAATCAACGTAAACGGAATCATATAGAAGAGATCCGCATCGGCCTTCGCAACCAGACATGTAGCCATAACTGCAAGGAAGTATACAATCAGAAGATAAAGATACTTGTTATAGCTTTCGAATATCTTGTAATTGCAATAGTATATAGCCATAAAGAGCACAAAGACAAGAGCAAATGCGATAAAGACATTTCCAATCCACTGCATCGAATCCGGCCCGTAATAGCCCACATTTTCATTATATTCAGACCTGTACGAATCCAGAAGCTGCTCAACTTCGGACGTGATGATTTCTCCTTCGGAAACAATTACCTGGCCCGCATGAACAACCCCTATAGATTCAGAAATCTCATTGACACTTCTCTCGTGAACAAGGTCGGTAGTCTGCTGGTCATAAATCAGATTAGGAATGATAAGATTCTGAATATCAGTGCTTTTAAACAGAGAGTCACATACAGATTGTGAAAGGATCAATGACACGGCGTCCTTCAAGACGGAACGTGCAGATTCTTCAGTAAAAACTTCATTGAATGAAACTTTTGCCGCTCGTCTTCCCTTTTGGACATAAATGACTTTTTCTGTTGTCGAATTGGTAAGATATTCCGGTACCGGAGATGTAACCACGCCTTTCTCATATATCAAAGCAAGAACATCCGCTATCTCGGAGCGATTGGAAGAATAGTCTCCCAGATTCATTTCCGACAGCAAAGAAAATGCAGCAGATTCCGATTTACCGGCAAATTTATAATAAGGAATCACATTGGATCCTATCCTCTCCTTTTCAGCACTGATCTGAGCATCAGTCTTGAGGATAGGGAAATCAAACTGAGCGATCAAGGTCTCATACATCCAAGGTGAGCCCTTCTTGTAGTCATAACTGAACCGGGGCACCTTAGGCATCAGCAGCAGAATAGCCACAAAAAGGAGTATTAAAGGAAGATATATCTTGATTCCTTTCGGGAAAGCGATCTTTTCCATAATAATTGTATAAAAAGCATAGTCAGTGCCATCACATTAGGTGACGACACTGACATACCGGCACTAAGCCTATTAAAACATGGATACGACTTATCTTACGGCCATATCAACAATATCTCCATCCGGTGCGTCATATTCGCCCCTGTCAAGTTTTTCTCTTACTTCGGTGAAAGCCTTCAATGTGTACTCGACATCTTCCATCGAATGAGCAGCTGTAGAAATGATTCTGAAGATGATCATGCCCTTCGGAATAACAGGATAGACTACGATAGAGCAAAATATTCCATAATTTTCACGAAGATCGACTGCGATCTTGGATGCCTGACCTACTCCGCCTTTGATCTGAACAGGAGTCACACATGCCTCAGCAGGTCCTATTTCAAAGCCGAGCTTGCGGAAACCGTCCTGAAGAGCACGGGTAATATCGAAGAGTTTCTTTCTGAGCCTGTCTCCTTCCTCGCTTCTGATGATCTCGAGTCTCTTCAATCCACCCTCTACAAGGGCCATAGGAAGCGACTTTGCATAGATCTGTGAACGCATATTGAAGCGAAGGTAGTTGATCACCGATCTAGGACCGGCAACAAAACCTCCGATCGATGCCATTGACTTGGCATAGGCACCGATGTAAAGGTCTATTTCGTCCATGACTCCGAAATGCTCCGAAGTACCTCTACCTGTAGGACCCATATTACCGAATCCATGAGCATCATCAATAAGAATCCTGAACTTGTATTTCTTCTTGAGTTCCACAATCTTGTCAAGGAAACCGAGAGCACCTGTCATACCATAGACACCTTCGGTAATGAGAAGGATACCTCCTCCGGTCTGCTCGCACAATTTTGTCGCCCTCTGAAGGGTCTTTTCGCAGCTTTCGTAATCATTATGGCGGAAAGTCATTCTCTTACCCATATGAAGACGAGCACCGTCAATCAAACAAGCGTGAGCCTCTGAATCATAGACAATGACATCGTGTCTGTCCATCAAGGCATCGATAGTCGAAAGGATTCCCTGATAACCGAAGTTGAAGAGGAATGCATCCTCCTTTCGCTCAAATTCTGCGAGTTCCCTTTCGAACCTCTCGTGAAGGTCTGTATGGCCGGTCATCATTCGACTGCCCATAGGATAGGCAAGACCCCACTTTGCTGCTGCCTCTGCATCAGCCTTACGCACCTCCGGATGGTTTGCAAGGCCAAGATAATTATTTATACTCCAGCATAATACATCCCTTCCCTGGAATTTCATATGCGGACCTATCTCTCCCTCAAGCTTAGGGAACATATAATATCCGAAAGCCTTTGCTGCATACTGCCCGAGCGGACCTCCGGAATGCTTTTCAATTCTTTCAAAAATATCAGTCATATTAATATAGGTTTAAGTACAAATGTCTTTCTACTATGCATCAATATTTGCATAATGAGCATTCTGCTCGATAAATTCACGACGTGGCGGAACATCATCACCCATAAGCATAGAGAATGTTCTTTCAGCCTCAGCTGCATTCTCGATGGTAATCTGACGGAGAAGACGCTTTTCCGGATCCATTGTCGTTGAAGCGAGCTGCTCGGCACTCATCTCTCCAAGACCTTTATAACGCTGCACGAACACTCCCTTGTCAGATCCCTTTCCAAGCTGAAGGGTAGCTTCCTTACGCTGGGCCTCTGTCCAGCAGTAGATCTCCTCCTTTCCTTTCTTGACAAGATAAAGCGGCGGCGTAGCAAGATAGACGTAACCATTCTTGATCAGGTCAATCATATAGCGGAAGAAGAATGTGAGGATGAGGGTTGCGATGTGGCTACCATCGACATCGGCATCGGTCATTATGACAATCTTGTGATAGCGGAGCTTGGAAAGATTCAGAGCCTTGCTATCTTCTTCAGTACCTACAGTAACTCCAAGTGCTGTATAGATGTTGCGGATTTCCTCGCTCTCGAAGACCCTGTGTTCCATAGCCTTTTCGACATTGAGAATCTTACCCCTGAGAGGAAGGATAGCCTGCGTCATACGGTTTCGGCCCTGCTTGGCTGTACCACCTGCGGAGTCTCCCTCGACAAGGAAAAGTTCGCATTTTGCAGGATCCCTTTCAGAGCAGTCAGCAAGCTTGCCAGGCATACCTGCGCCAGACATAACAGTCTTTCTCTGCACCATATCACGAGCTTTTCTTGCTGCATGACGGGCTGTAGCTGCCAGAATCACCTTGTCGACAATCATTCTTGCCTCACGTGGATTCTCCTCCAGATATGCCTCGAGAGCAGATGCTGTAGCCTGAGAAACGGCTGAGACAACCTCGCCATTACCAAGTTTGGTCTTAGTCTGACCCTCGAACTGAGGCTCAGCTACCTTAACCGAAACAACTGCAGTAAGACCCTCACGGAAGTCATCTGCTGCAAGATCGAACTTCAGCTTTGCAAGAAGACCATTCTTCTCAGCATAATTCTTCAGGGTTCTGGTAAGACCCATCTTGAAACCCTGAAGATGTGTTCCACCCTCGATCGTATTGATATTGTTCACATATGAATATATCTTCTCAGTAAAACCGGTATTATACTGAAGTGCTATTTCAATAGGAATGATCTTGTCAGTCTCGAGGTATACAGGATTCTCAATAAGTTTCTCTGCTCCACCGTCAAGATAGCCGACAAATTCCTTCAGACCGTCCTGCGAATAGAATATATCCTCCCTGAAATGCTCCGGTCCTTCAACACCGTTCTCATCTGTATCCTTGAGCACTTCCCTCTTGTCTGTAAGAGACAGATGTATACCTTTGTTCAGATAGGCAAGTTCTCTAAGACGTGCTGCGAGAGTATCATATTTGTAGGTCCTTGTAACCTGGAAAATCTCGGGATCGGGGTGGAATGTCACTATGGTTCCAGTATCATCGGTCTCCCCTACGACAGCCACAGGCTTGAACGGCTTACCCTTGGAATACTCCTGAACGAAAATCTTTCCTTCCCTGTGGATCTCTGCCTTCAGATAATCGGACAAAGCGTTGACACAAGAGACACCTACTCCATGAAGACCTCCGGACACCTTATAGCTGTCCTTGCTGAACTTACCGCCGGCATGAAGGACTGTAAGAACGACCTCAAGGGCCGAACGGTGTTCCTTCTCATGCATACCGGTAGGAATACCACGACCGTTATCCTTCACCGTTATGGAATTATCCTCATTGATGGAAACCTCGATATGGGAGCAATAACCGGCAAGAGCCTCGTCAATACTATTGTCCACAACTTCATACACAAGGTGATGAAGGCCCCTTTCGCCAACATCACCGATATACATCGAAGGTCTCTTTCTTACAGCTTCAAGGCCCTCCAGGACCTGAATACTATTCGCGGAGTACTGCTCCGCAGAAGAGTTGTTCATTACTTCCTCACTCATTATATAATCATTTTTTCATTCAATTTCACAATGTCTGCGAAGACAACGGAAGTCCGCAAACAAACGTACAAAATTAGTAATAATTATTGTAAATTCAAGCAAAAACCTAATGTAAAATACACTCCTTTCTCAGCATAGAACGGGGTCCTCTGAATCTTCATCCCCAGCAGATTTCCAGCCTTGCACCAAAGTGAGAAATCACTTGCAAAAACGTACTCGAAATTGAGGCCAAGATCAGCAAAAGCGGGTATTTCGTAGAATCCCCCGGCACGGGAAGATGAAAAAGAGCAATCGACTCCTCCGTATATTCGTTTCTTCCAGTTATACTCAACAGAAACGTTTCCGGAAAGTGCTGCCGGAGATATGGCCGGACCATAAGCATTGAAACCAAGGATACGGTTGTACACGATTCCGGCAGAAGCATAGAGGCTCTCTGATCTCCACAGCAGATCCATATCTACATACATGGTTCTGAAAGGAGCATATGAGATTCCCGGCACATAAGATATAGCCCCGGACTCGGAATCCTCATACTTATACACAGCGTCCAAGGCAATCGATTTATAGTCTGCGTAACCTCCCTTTACATCATAGCTGAACTTCTCGACTACACGGCCTTTGAATCCCAGATTCAAGTCAATACGTTTTACCGAGTTATTAAGCAGCGGGGCACCTATGCCTGCATACGACATATCAAAATGACGGTTGGTTCCAAGCAGCGAAGAATAGGTTCCCAGCTTATTGCCGCCTTCCGCTGAAGCGTATATATAAAGCGATTTACGGATCGTCTCGAACTCTACCCTCACATCCGGATAGATATATTGTCCTCCCTCGGAGAAATCTGATACAGAGGAGTCGGGGCGGACAAATGCAGAGACATTAAGTCCCATGTCCAGATTCCATCTGTTCTTTTTGAACACATAATGAGGTACAAGAGAGAACAATGCAGCCGTGGACCTGATATAGTCATCATATGATGCAATATCTATATCAAGATCGATCAGCACCTTATTGGTCCTTCTGAAAACAGGCCCCATAACTGCATCCAATTTTACAAGACTCTCTGTCATAGACTTATTCCCACCTGCCTTGAAAGCAGCATCATCCGCAGCGAAACGATACTCCGCCAGAATGTCAAAAAGAAAGTAATCGTCACTGACCGGTTTGTTTGCGAATCCAAGAGACGCATCAAATGCATTGAAGCCACGCTTCCTGATGAAATCATCCTGTGCTACCCCATAATACCCGAGGTCAAAATCTATCGCACCTGACTTCCAATCGAATGCTCCATCTATTCCCGCCTTGGATTCCATATCATTGCCTTTCCAGTCCTCGGTCTGTCCCGGAGAAAGAGGGTGATAGGTACCGAAAAAGGAATGATGTGAAGCATATACATCAAAAACAAAAGATTTTCCTTTAAGAGGAGCCCATACAAGATCAAGCTCAGGATGGAGCTGATAGCCGGCACCGGCATTGAGATATAGACGTCTGCTGTCGTCCTTGAATGACGAAGGACGCATATCCAGAAGGTAAGGCTTGAATTCATATGCACCCCGGTATGGGTTGTCAAAGACCGAATAGTCAAATTCCAGATCAAAGCTCATCACGCTGTCAGGTACAGCCATCTCCAGGACCGGCTTATGGACCTCCATCAGCTTTCCTTCGTATTCTCTGCTCACGACAACGGTAGGGTCGATATTCTGAGCTAAAGCCCAGAACTGCATGAAACACATCAATGCAGTCGTCAAAAATATACGGTATCTCATCATTCTGTCACATTATTCTGCTCAGAAAGCAGCTTTTCCAGCCTTCCAAGCCTCATATTTACATTATCCATCACATCATCGGCTTCTTTTTCCGGAACATATCCGTCGCGCACACTTTCAAAGGTCGCCTTAGCCTGTTCAAGTTCGCCTCTTTCAACAAATGAATCTCCAAGAACGATAAAAGACTTGGCAAGCCAGTAAGTATGGGAAGATCCCTTGTCCGAAAAGTCATATACCTTGTTTTCCACTTCAGTAAAATCTCCCCTGTCATACGAATCCATAATGAGCATGTATGCCGCTTCTGCACCATATGAAGTAGTCGGATCCCCTGCAAGAGACGAGAGTATCCGTAGAGCTTCATCCCTCCTGCTTATGCCGAGATATGCCTTAGCCTCAATAAAATCTGCCTCCAGACGAGTAGCTTTGTCATATTTTTCATCATCTGAAACAATCGATGCATTCTTCAGAGCCTTGTTCCAGTCATGCATCATATAAGCTGAACGCATCATGCCCACTACTGCAGCAGACTTGTTATTTTCCAGCTGAGCCGATGAATAGAGGGACGAATATCCCCCGTAAGCATCATCCCATTTTTCAAGTTTATATGACAGATTTGCAAAATTCAGCATAGAAAGCTCCACAAAGGAACCGTATCCTCCTGAAATAACCTCTCTGTAAGCATCGCATGCCTGATCGTATTTTCCCAGGTTCTTGTAAGATTCTGCCATATAGAAATACGCCTTGAATGCATCACGGCCTGCCGGATACTTGTCAAGATAAGACTGAAGAGAGACCAGAGCCTTCTGATAGTTTTCCGAAAGGAAGATCTGCTCCGCTGAATTGAAAATCATGACTTCACGTTCATCGGCACTCTTCATCGATCCTTTTCCTATGGTCTCTATATAATCAAGATATTTTTCCGGTTCATTCTTTGTCTGATAGATAGACTCTATCGCCAGGAGTGCATCTTCTGCATATCCGGATAAAGGCATCTTTTCCACGACTGTCTTATAGTAATTGAGGGCGTCGTTGAACTGGGACTGGTTTCGGGAAAGGGACCCCATCTCGATGTAGGCTCTGGCAACAAAAGTACTGTCTTTCACTACAGCTGACAGGGTGTTGAAACATTTGAATGCACTTTCATCATCCTCTGCCAATGCATAAGAGCGTCCGAGTTCAAACAGGGCCTCAGGATAGAACTCCGCTGCAGGAGAAGCATCCATCACATTGGAGAGAAGCTCGATCTTCTTCCTGCCGTCATTTGCAAGGCCATAAGACAAGGCGGCCTGATAATACGGATATATATCATTTACATTGAAATAGCTCCTGAGTACAGATTCATATACAGACGCTGCTGACTTATAGTTTTTTGTGATGAAATAACAGTCGCCCTTCCTCTCCAGCGCTTCCTTGCGATATTTGACGGAAGAAGCCGAAAGATAGTTGTCAAACCATTTCAAGGCAGCCTGATAATTACCTTCCTTGAAATAGCACCATGCAATGTTATACGGAATAAGGCCGGATTCAGGATTTCCATATAAAGCCGACATATTGTATAACGACATGAATTCCTCCCTTGCCAACGAGTACTGGTCGTTCCTGTAATAGGACTCGGCAAGCCAATAACGGGACATCTGATTGAAGCCGCTGCCCTTTTCAGAATAGTATGCTGCAGCCTTAAGGCATGGTATCGACTTCCTATAAGACCCGTTATTTATCAGCTGCCTAGCTCTTAAATAATTAGCCTTCATATAGTTGGATACCATATCATCATCAAGTTCATCTATATTGTCATATGCCTCGACAGCAGCTGCATAATCATGATTATGCAAAGCAGCCATAGCTATATAGCTGTATATCCTGTCCCCTTTATCCAGATGTGAATATCTTTTAAGATAGGTATTGAACACAGAAATATCATCATTAAGGTCAAAGGACAGCTTGGCATAATTGAAGAAAGCATCTTCTGCTATATCCTGATCAAAGGATACCGCCGAAGCATCCTTGAAGGCCTCAAGGGCAGCAACCTTGTTCTTCAGCTGGATGTAGCTATAACCCAAATGATAGTTTGCGATCTGTCCGATGGAATCCGTACGCATGACCATCATTTCATAATTCTCGACAGCACCCTTGTAATCCTGAACGGCATATAGCACCGAACCGCTGTAGAACCAATCCGAACGATTCTTTACAGACTTGTCCGCGGCATTATAGTCATAATATCTTCTGGCCTTGTCCGCATCTCCAAGCACCAGATAGGACTCAGAAATCAATCTGGCCAGATGAGGCTTACGTTCTGATGCCACCTTGTCAAAGAACTTCTCACCTTCAGCCACTACGTATGGATAATTCTTCAGCATGAATTCCGATTCCAGAATATACCATGTGGACATGTCTGTAAAACGGGAATCCTTAGATGCTTTTGAAAACCATTTTACGGCCTCCCTGAAGTTCTTCTGGACATAACGTATATATCCCATCGAATAACGGCTAGGGGCAGTAAGATCTGTATTCACTCCTGATTCAACCTTTGCAAACCCTTCATAGGCCCTGTGCAGGTCTCCTGATTCAAGAGCACAGTACGCACTCCTGAAAAGGTACTCCGTTCTCTGGCTCTTATATAACTTTTCTTCCGAAACCCTTGACAGATAATCAGATGCCGAACGATACAGACCTGAATCAAACAGATTCATAGCATGACGGTACATTATCTGCGGATATAAAGGACTATAAGGACATTCTTCGAGAAATCTGTCTATTTCAGATTCATAACCAGGAGTCTTTTCTACCACAGAGCAGAGAACGGCCCATCCCTTCGGATCGGCATCCTCATACTCACGTGAAAGGTCCTTCAATAAAACTTTTGCCCTATTGTACATACCTTTATCATACAATCTGAGGGCTTCTCTCAAGCCATCCTCAGATGCTGAACAGACAAAGGCAGACATCAGCATTGCCCCAAAGGCACATGTTATTTTAAGTAATTTCATTATCTCAAAAAAATTTTACAAATTTAGTCATTTTTCGTCTATATTTGTAGATAGATTGACATTAAAAAGATATGGAAAATAAGAATCCCATCATTTCATTCAAGGATGCAGACATTCTAAACGGTGAGGCAGTTGTAATATACGGACTTGACATGGAAGTATATGAAGGCGATTTTGTGTATATCGTGGGAAAGGTCGGCACAGGAAAGACATCCATCATAAGGACGGTCATAGCGGAGAACCCACTTGAGAAAGGATTCGGAAAGGTCTGCGGATACGATCTTTCGACGTTAAAAGAAAAGGACATTCCATATCTCAGAAGGAAGATGGGAGTCGTATTCCAGGATTTTCAGCTTCTGATGGACAGGAGCGTAAATGACAACCTCGAATTCGTGCTGAAAGCTACAGGATGGAAGGATGAGGCCCGGATCGCAGACAGAATCAGAAGCGTTCTGAATGCAGTAGGAATGGAGAGAAAGGCACACAAGATGCCACACCAGCTTTCCGGGGGTGAGCAGCAGAGAATAGCGATCGCCCGTTCACTTCTGAACGACCCGCAGGTGATTATTGCAGATGAGCCTACAGGAAATCTGGACAATGAGACAGCAGACGGCATAATGAAGCTTCTTACCGGAATCAACAGAGAGAAGGGAACAGCAATCGTCATGGTGACACATAACAGGCAGATATTCGAAAAATACCCTGGCAAAGTGATGCTGTGCAAGGATGAGACCTGCACCCTTCAGGACAGCGGCGACCTGATCGACCTTGAACTTACCATCTGACAATGAACAGGAAGCATCTATATTCACAAGTCATCGATTGGTTCGGCTCAAACATGGAGAATCCTGAAACCGAACTGCATTATGATTCCCCTTTTCATCTGCTAATTGCAGTCATCCTGTCTGCTCAATGCACAGACAGAAGGGTAAACATGCATACTCCGGAAATCTTCAGAAGATTTCCTTCGCCGGAAGATCTCGCAGCAGCCTCATTCGAAGAGGTCTACGATCCGATCAGATCCATATCATTTCCAAATAACAAGGCCAAGCATCTTATCGGCATGGCTTCCATGCTGGTGTCTGAATTCAATGGAACAGTCCCATCCGAAACTTATGAACTGGAAAAGCTTCCGGGTGTAGGGAGAAAGACCGCCAATGTGATTGCATCAGTCATTTATGACAAGCCAGTAATAGCAGTCGACACGCATGTATTCCGTGTATCAAGACGTATAGGTCTTTCGGACGGGACCAACGTAGATGCGGTAGAAAAGGATCTTACAGAAGGCTTCCCGGCAGAATTGAGGGCAAAGGCCCACCACTGGCTCATCCTTCATGGAAGATATGTATGCACGGCAAGGAAACCGAAATGCGAAGAATGCGGTCTGAAAGACATCTGCCGGGAATATATCTCCAACAACATCAGGCTGTGATACATTATTTTACAGAAGATCTTCCAACCGGAATGCCTGAACGCTTCAATGATCCGTTCAGATACAAGCCACATCCATATATCAGGTCAGCGGCCCGTTCTGTCATTAGAATGATTTCATCCTCCGGGATGTTAAGCAAAGCTTTTTCAGAAGGAAAGATGATAGGCGTACTGCTGACAGAGCATGACGGCAGGCCATGCTATCTGGCGGCATTTTCAGGAAATGTCGGAGGATGCAGCACGATTGACGGCTTTGTACCGCCGATCTTCGACCTGATGGATCCGGAGGGGAGATTCAAGAAGGAAGAATCTGCCATTATTCTGATAAACAAGAGGATAGAGGAAATAGAGGGCTCTTCTGAATTGCACAAGGCCGAATCGGCACTTCGTCTGATGCATGAACAGATGGAAACGGACATTGCCGGAATGAAGGAAAGAATCAAGTCTGCAAAAGAAGAAAGGGAAAGGATACGGACAAGTAATCCTGACTGCAAGGTATCAGAAAGACTTATAAGAGAAAGCCAGTTTGAAAAAGCCCAGTTGAAAAGATTGAAAGACGGCTGGAGGGCAAAGATCAACACCGCAGAGGCGGCGAGAGCGTCCATTCTTCTGGAAGTAGAGAATCTGAAAAAGAAAAGGGCCCGGATGTCAGATGAACTTCAGGACTGGATATTCAGACAGTATCGTGTCCACAATGCACTTGGAGAATGTGCTACAATCTCAGACATCTTTGCAGAAACCGGCTCAGTTCCGCCCGGTGGCACTGGTGAATGTGCCGCCCCTAAGCTATTGGAATACGCCTACAGGAATGGTCTGAAACCAATTGCCATGGGTGAATTCTGGTACGGAGAATCACCGGGAACGGCAGTAAGGTCACACGGCCATTTCTACCCGTCATGCACAAGCAAATGCGGCCCTCTGCTAAGATTCATGACAAAGGGGCTTGACATTGAGACTGCAGATCATGGAGATTGCTCTGAACCGGAAATTCTATATACAGACTCACATCTGACCGCTGTACGAAAGCCATCGGGTATGCCTTCTGTTCCAGGTCTTGACAACCGCCTCTCTCTTCAGGAATGGCTGACAGAACATCTGGAAGGAGACATCCTGCCCGTCCACCGCCTGGACATGGACACATCAGGTATAATCCTGTTTGCAAGAACTCATGAAGCCGCAGTTGATCTGAGAAAGCAGTTTGAAGAGCACAGCATCAGAAAAACATATCTTGCCCGTCTTTCTCCATCCGACCAGGGGGCAAGACTCTTGTCTGGAGCTACAGGGACTATAGATCTTCCTCTCGGACCGGATTATGACGAAAGACCAAGGCAGAAGGTAGACAGGACACAGGGAAAACATGCTGTCACTGAATATGAAGTGACAGAAGTTAACCCAGACGGTAGTATAGACATCATTTTCCATCCGCTCACTGGCAGAACGCACCAGTTGAGAGTTCATTCTGCACATAAGGATGGACTGGGACACCCTATCTCCGGCGATCTTCTCTATGGAGGAGCCCCTGCATCAAGACTCGCCCTTCATTCACATTCCATAAGTTTCCGCCATCCTGAAAGCGGAGACGAGGTCACATTAAGCTGCTAAAAAAAAGAAACGGACCGTTTCTGACGGACCGTTTCTGTACCATATGTCTTGGAAGATTACTTCTTCTTTGCGTATCTCTGATAGAATTTGTCAACGCGACCTGCAGTGTCGACGAGCTTCATCTTACCAGTGTAGAAAGGATGAGAAGTGTTAGAGATCTCAAGCTTTACTACAGGGTATTCAACGCCCTCGATTTCGATGGTCTCCTTGGTGTTTGCACATGAACGAGTGATGAACACCTGATCGTTTGACATATCCTTGAAAGCTACAAGACGGTAGGTTTCGGGATGTATACCTGTTTTCATAATGCTATAAAATTTAGTTAACTAATTTTGCGGGGCAAATTTACTACTTTTTTCTTAAATAACAACACTTTCCTTATGAATTTATTTGATTCTATAAGGCATATCATCATATAAACTGAACTTTTTAGCCTTTCTTATCCATTTCTGTTCTTCGAGTTTCACATGCTCCTTCATTTCCTCCAGTTCCACATTTCCATTTATATAATCAAGAAGAACCTGATCGGAAAGTTTGGCTTCGAATCCATCTTCAAGCCGGAATTCCTTATATCTTTCCTTGAAATAACGTATGAGCTGAAGAGTATGGATCAGAGAATGATACTCCGTTCCAGGTTCAAGCATTATCTGATAGCCGAAACATTTCTTGCCTTCATACCTTCCACATGACGGAGTAAACGAACATGGTCTGAGCAATATTCCGTCCGCCAGCGGAACAGGCTCAGCTGCCGCCGTCTTGATGAAAGGAGCACCAATATATTCATATGGCCTCGTGGTTCCTATTCCCGGAGTAATATTGGTATTGTTCCACAATCCGCCGCCGCTGTACATATCACATGTAAAAAGTCCAGGTATATCCGAGGCAGGTGCAATTGTCCAAGGCATGAGCTGCTTGTTGGAGTCTGTAGCAAGGGCTGAAATCACGTGGAGGGCGAACTTGGCTCCTATCTCATGATAATAAAGGTTCGCAAGTTCTCCAAGAGTCAGGCCGTGTCGATGTGCAACCTTAGGCACATACGCTTCCTGAACCGAAGACGGCATCGTACCTTCAACCACCCTGCCAGCAGGATTGATATGGTCAACAATATATAAGGATGGTGCGTCGTCCTTCATGTCCTTGAGGACAGACATAAGACGGAAGACATCCTTGGTATAATTGCAATAGCGTGATCCGACATCCTGTATCTCGACTACAATTGCACTGAGTCCATTGAGGTCCTCCTCCGTAAACTCAATATGATTGGTCAACGGTGTCAGCTCAGTATCTCTGGGCGAAAATATAGTGCGAAGATTACCTCTCTCACTGAAAAGGTCATACATATACCTTCCCTTTTCCGTATCCCAGCAGTTCTGGGTACAGAAACAGGCTACATCACCCTGGAGAAGAGCCCTGTCAAGCTGTTCTTCCAATGAGGTCGTTCTAAATGAAAACATCAGGCAATTATCTTATTTGCAAGGTCTATGATCTGCTGTGCAAGGGCATCTGCCGCTTCCTTCGTGGCTGCCTCCGCGTAGATACGGATGATAGGCTCGGTGTTCGAACGGCGAAGATGAACCCACTCCTTGCGGGACTCGAAAGAGATCTTCACGCCGTCAATTGTGTTGATGTCCTCAGAGGCATAGGCTGTCCTGATCTCGGTCAATATCCTGTCGATCAAGGCACTGTCAGAGAGCTCGATCTTGTTCTTCGCTATCACATACTTCGGATAAGTCGAAAGAAGTTCGGTCACCTTCATCTTCCTGTAAGCCAGGTTGGTAAGGAATAGAGCGACACCAACCATCGCATCACGGCCATAGTGAAGAGCCGGATAGATCACACCGCCGTTGCCTTCACCGCCGATAAGGGCTCCGCACTCACGCATCTTTGTCGTCACATTGACTTCTCCCACAGCTGCCGCATGGTACTCCCCGCCATACTGCTCCGTCACGTCACGAAGGGCACGGGATGAAGACAGGTTGGAGGCTGTCGTCATCGAATACGGGGCACAGACCTCTTCAAGAGACCGGCCGGTCTCCAATGACTCATTATAGGCACGAGAAAGAAGATAGTCAGCCACACTCACAAGAGTGTATTCCTCACCGAAAGGACTGCCGTCCTCGCAGATCAGGGCAAGACGGTCCACGTCTGGGTCGACTGAGATTCCAAGATCGGCCTGATTAGTAACTACAGCCTCGCTCAACTCGACCAGATTGGCTGGAAGTGGCTCAGGATTATGGGCGAACTCTCCTGTCGGATTGCAGTTCACACATACGCACTCGACGCCGAGGCGTTCCAGAAGGCGGGGCATGATGATGCCGCCAACAGAGTTCACTGCATCAAGGGCTACCTTGAAATGTGCATTGCGGATGGCTTCAACATCTACTGCCGGAAGGGCAAGCACCGCATCGAGATGGGCGTCGGTAAAGTCCTTCTCCTCGATCACGCCAAGATCATCGACTGAGGCAAAGGTGAAGTCCTCATTCTCGGCACATTCCAGTATAGCGGCTCCCTCGGCTGCATTCAGGAATTCACCCTTCTCATTGAGAAGCTTGAGGGCATTCCACTGCTTCGGATTATGAGAAGCTGTCAGGATGATGCCGCCGTCGGCCTCCTCGAACACTACCGCCATCTCTGTGGTCGGAGTCGAGCACAGGCCGGCCTTCACAACGTCCACACCACAGGAAATAAGGGTGCCGCACACCAGCTGCTCGACCATGTCACCTGACAGACGGGCATCCTTGCCCACTACAACCTTGTAACGCTCTCCATCTGCCTTCGGCTTGCGCTCGCGCATCTTCTCGCAGTAGGCGTAGGTGAATTTGACAATGTCAAGTGGAGAAAGACCCTCACCTGGAGATCCTCCTATTGTTCCGCGTATACCGGATATTGATTTTATAAGTGTCATGGCTATTTAGTTTTTACTTGGATAATCTTAAGAAACAACCAAATCGTAACTCGCAAAGTTAAAATTTTATAAAAGCTTTTACAAATTAAATATTACTTTTGCAGACTCAAACAAGACACGACATGAAAGCTATCTGGACAATACTTCTGCTCATCGCATCAAATGTATTCATGACATTCGCATGGTACGGCCATCTCAAACTACAGGAAATGAAGATTTCATCCAGCTGGCCGCTTATTGTTGTAATACTTTTCTCATGGGGTGTAGCTTTCCTTGAATACTGTGCACAGGTTCCGGCCAACAGAATCGGATATATCGACAACGGAGGTCCATTCAATCTGATGCAGCTGAAGGTGATCCAGGAAGTGATTTCTCTGACAGTATTCACCATCATCGTAACCCTGATGTTTAAAGGTCAGGCACTGCAGTGGAACCATTTTGCTGCATTCTTCTGCCTTATAATGGCGGTGTTCTTTGTGTTCTTGAAATAAGACCTCCGGAATTGTAATTGAGAAATCTGCAAAAAACACAGAAAAAATTTGCAGGTTTAAAAATAATAACTACCTTTGCAATCCCAAAACAACAAAACTGGTCGGTTCGTATAACGGTTAGTACTCAAGATTCTCAATCTTGCAATAGGGGTTCGATTCCCCTACCGACTACCAAGGCAGTCTGATTGACTGCTTTTTTACTGAAAGTTCTTAAACATAACGGGGGTATAGCTCAGTTGGCTAGAGCACCTGCTTTGCAAGCAGGGGATCGTCGGTTCGACTCCGACTATCTCCACTACCAACCCACTCA
>JAGAKH010000117.1 GCA_017625725.1 Bacteroidales bacterium
GATACTGAGTCTCGAGTCTTGCGATCACCTGAGTGTCAGCCTTGAACTCGATGAGATAATAGAATCCTGTTGTCTTCTTCTGGATTGGGTAAGCGAGCTGCCTGAGACCCCAGTCCTCTTCATACACGATTTCACCGCCCTTTGAAACGATGTAGTCAGTGTACTTCTTTACCGCTTCCTTCATCTGAGCCTCAGACAAAACGGGAGTTGCAATGAAAACGGTTTCGTACTGTTTGATCATTTTGTTTGTAATTAATTGTTTAATAATAATTTGCAGCCATTTCAGAGGACTCAATCCACCAAAATGGGCTGCAAATATAGGAATAAATTTCTGATTTACAAAATCTTTCTACTTTTGAGGGATGTTTTCAAGGACAGCCTTGAGGAAATCCCAGCATTTTGCTACAGAAGGGATATTGGCTCTTTCGTCCGGGCTGTGAGGGCTCATGAGGGTAGGTCCGCATGATACCATATCCCAGTCAGGATAGATACCACCGAGGATACCGCACTCAAGACCGGCGTGGATAGCCATTACTGCAGGTTCCTTTCCGTAAAGGTCGGAATAAACCTTCTTCATGGTTGCAAGAATTGCAGAATCCGGATTAGGTGCCCATCCTGAATAACCTCCTGCAAATGAAGTTTCTATGCCGGCAAGAGCAAAGATTGCCTCAAACTTCTGAGCGAGAGCGTCCTTGGCTGTATCCACAGAGCTTCTCATAAGAGTCTTGACACTGAACTGTCCGCCTTCGATCTTCACCATTGCAAGGTTGTTGGATGTTTCCACAAGACCAGGCATTTCGCTGCTCATGCGCTCCACTCCGTCAGGACATGCCATGATGGCACGGATGAATCTTACCGCATCCGCTTCAGGAACATACTTGCACTCGTCCCCACCGCAGCAGCACTCGCCTTCCGCACATTCGTAAGGTTTGAATATGAATTCTGAATCAGGATCGGTTCCTGCGTATTCCGCCTTGATTTCAGCCGATACCCTTTCAAACACCTTCTTTGCTTCCTCAAGCTTATCAGCAGGGATGTATACGGTTGCAAATGCCTCACGTGGGATGGCGTTTCTCAATGTACCGCCCTCAAAGTCGAGCAGCTTTACATCCGCCTCTGTAATAAGGGCATACAGTATACGTGCCGCAAGCTTATTTGCATTACCTCTATAAAGGATGATATCCATTCCCGAATGGCCACCCTTGAATCCCTTTACAGCAAGTGACCAGCAGAGCCAGTTCTTGTCATATTCTGCAGGAACATATGTTGCAGATGCGGAAGCATCAAGACCGCCTGCACAACCCACATAAAGTTCTCCTTCAGTCTCAGAATCAAGGTTGATGAGGATGTCTCCCTGCAGGATTCCAGGCTTCAAGGCGTTTGCTCCTGTCATACCGGTTTCTTCGTCTATTGTAATAAGGAGTTCCACCGGACCGTGCTTGATGTCGTCCGACTCCAGAACAGCCATTCCCATAGCCACTCCAAGTCCGTTGTCGGCTCCAAGAGTGGTACCCTTTGCCTTTACCCACTCTCCGTCAATCCATGTCTGGATAGGGTCCTTCTCGAAATCATGTACTGTGTCTGCATTCTTCTGCGGTACCATATCAATATGTCCCTGAAGGATGACACCTTTCATATTTTCACAACCCGGAGTTGCCGGTTTGCGGATAACGATATTTCCCACTTCATCCTTGATGGTCTCGAGACCATGGTCCTTACCCCAGTTATACATATATTCTACAGCAAGTTCCTCGTGCTTTGAAGGACGCGGAATCTGAGTCAAAGCATAAAAATTCTTCCACACTATCTGTGGATCCAGTTCTTTAATCATGATATTAATTATTTAAGTTTTACATTTACAGGTAACGAACTTTCCTGGCCAAGCTGATAGACAGGAATCCTGCTTTGGAGAAGGAGTTCGGCTCCATCCATGATCCTGACACTACAGATGGCAGGAATACGATAGTAAGCCAAGACTACTTTCTTATCGTTTTTGATCTGCTCTTCAGTTACTTCTATATTCTCGAAAGTCTGAGGTTCAAGTTCCATTATCACTGGCTTTCCGCCGAGATTGTCAGCCGGCACAAGTCCGTCATTATCCGATAGCCTGAAAGCTACATATATCTGGGTATCTCCCGGCTGAGGAATCACTTCAAAAGTCTTTTTCTGAACCTGAGTCTCGGAATATCCGACAAATAGGGACAGGTATTCCTGTTCAAGTCTGGCCAACTCTTCAATCGCAGCACCTAAAGCCTCTCCACTGTAGGTCGCATCAGTATCACCTGTGAGAATCTTAAGACGATGATCCCTAAGATCGAGTATCATCCTTGCTGCTTCTGCCGCCTTCTTTTCCGGAGTTTTTTCGACAAGTACGCTCTGTTTTACCGCCACCTTGGCTTCTGCATCCTTTTTATCTCTACGATACAATGTAGTTGATTCAGACGAAAGGTGGGATGACACTCCTTTTCCAATAAAATCTGCATCTTCCTTTACCGGGAAGCGCCATTCCGGTTTTTCTGAATAGGAAGCTCCCGCAAATGAAACCAATCCTGATGCAGACAATTCAAGAAAATCAGCCTCAACATATCCTTTCTTTACATTGAAAGTATAGCGTCTGGTATGATCTGCCTCTACATATGGAGTGATTTTCACTGAAGACAGCTGATATTTGGACTCATCTGACTGCCTCACCTTTATTCCAAGATACTTTTCTGCATATCTCGCATAAGGTCCAGCATGAAAATTTTCTTGTACGGCCTCAACTGTCAAAGAGATGACTGTCGATGGAAGGGAATAGGTAATAAAACCTTCCGGATCGCCCTGTGCGGAAACCGTCATGGTTCTGGCGACAAGGATAGTCATCAAAAGTAATTTGAATGAATTCTTCATATTGATAGTAAATTATTTCCAACGTTTATGAGACCATAACCAGTTATGAGGAGTTTCCCTGATTTCTTCCTCCAAAAGATCGAAGTACTTCCTCATTATCTGTTCAGGAGTCATTTCTGACGCATCTGTACATATAGGATAGAAAGTCATTTCATATTTGCCTCTTTCCACCCTCTTCATCTTCAGATATATGACACTATGTCCAAGCTTATGTGCCACTCCAGCACTGCCCAACATGGCAAAGGTGGTCTGATTCATGAACTTTCCGATCTCATGCGACCCCTGATACGGGAACTGGTCTGCTATATATATGTAAATCGCCTTCTTATTCCTGTTGCTTATGGCATGGCGGAGAATCTTCGAAGACTCGACTTCACATGACGTTCCCACCCTTTCTATAGGATTGACTCTATTGAGTTTGAAAAATTCATTCGCAAAGGCACTGCTCTGCTTCTTATACACCACATTTATCTGTTCCTCTTCAAGCTGCACCTTCGTGCCGTTTGCAGTCCTGTATCCCAGGAATCCTCCGAGAAGTTCCCAGTTGCCGCAATGGGAATAAAGGACCGTCATGCTCTGAGCAGCGTTGAAAAGGTCGTTGAAGACTTCCGGATTGGTCACAGTGACGATTCCGCTGTCATAAAGTCTCTTGTAATCGGAGGCTCCAAACCAGATGGCTTCTGCAAAAATCTCTCCAAGATGACGATAGAAATCATTCACAATCGGTTTGATCTCCCAGTCCCTGTGATATGGGAATGAACGAGCCAGATTCATGATTATGACATCACGGCGATAACGGATCACATCTTTCAGAATCCATGATATGAATCTACCGAAGGCATAATGGAATCTCAACGGCAATCTGCCGACGACCTTCACTGTTCCTCTCGCAATCTTGACCCCTATTTTACTCATACTCTACCTTTCATTTTACACAATCAGCAAATATATCATTTTTTATCGATAAGTCATATAGTTCGATGGAAAAGTAGCAACAATGCATATATTTTCGTGATTCCTGCCCGGTTATGATATTCCGGAATAATTACTATATTTGCAAGATTGATAACGACTATTATCATTAATAACAACAAAATAAAACTGTAAAACTATGTTTAAAGGTCAACCAAAAGGACTGTTTGCCCTCGCCCTTGCCAACACCGGTGAGCGATTCGGCTACTACACAATGCTGGCCATCTTCCTTCTGTTCATTCAGGCGAAGTTCGGTTTCAGTGCGGCAGCTGCCACACAGATCTATTCAATCTTCCTTGCCGGAGTTTATTTCATGCCTCTCATCGGAGGTATCCTTGCCGACAAGATCGGTTATGGAAAATGCGTGACACTCGGTATCGGTGTCATGTTCCTCGGTTACCTCTGCCTTGCTATCCCTACAGGTGCCGACCTGACCGGAAAGGTTATGATGTTCGGTGCTCTTGCACTCATCGCAGTGGGTACCGGTCTCTTCAAGGGTAATCTTCAGGTAATGGTAGGAAATCTTTATGATGATCCTAAGTATTCTGCAAAGAGAGACTCTGCATTCAGCCTTTTCTATATGGCTATCAACATCGGTGCGATGTTCGCTCCGTCTATGGCCAAGGCCGTGACCAACTTCTTCCTCGGTAAATCCGAACTCGTCTACAACGCAAACATTCCTGCACTTGCTCATCAGGTTATGGACGGAAGCATAGCTCCGGAGAACCTTGCCAAGCTTCAGGACCTTGCAGCTTCTATGCCGGGTGCAGCAGGAATGGACATGGCTTCATTCGCACCTTACTACATCGAGAAGCTTTCTACAGCATACAACTATGGTTTTGCAGTAGCATGTGTTTCACTCATTCTCTCTGTAATCATCTATTTCAGCTGCCGTTCATGGTTCAAGCATGCTGACGTGAATGCCAAGCAGGCAAAGGCCGCTAACCCTACAGCTGAGGTCGAGCTCACTCCTGAGCAGACTAAGAGCCGCGTGACTGCACTCCTCTTCGTATTTGCAGTGGTTATCTTCTTCTGGATGGCGTTCCACCAGAACGGTGCGACAATGACACTCTTTGCACGTGACTACACTGCCAACACAGTTGAAGGCGGACTCAGAATCGGATTCAACATCTGGTGTCTTGCCCTTATCGCTGTTTCTGTATACACATTGTTCAGCGTGTTCCAGTCTGAGACAAAGAAGGCAAAGATCACTTCAGGTATCGCGACTCTTGTTCTTTGGGCACTTGCAGCTGTCCTCTACCTCAGAATGCCAGAATCAGTAAACATCCAGCCTTCTGACTTCCAGCAGTTCAACCCATTCTATGTAGTAGCCCTTACTCCGGTTTCTCTTGCCATCTTCGGAGCACTTGCAAACAAAGGAAAAGAACCTTCAGCTCCACGTAAGATCGGACTCGGAATGTTCGTGGCTGCAGCCGGCTTCCTTATCCTTACTCTCGGATCGATGGGTCTTGCTTCACCAAAGGAACTCGGCGGAACAGTAAGTCCTGACCTTGTATCTCCATCATGGCTGATCAGCACATACCTTGTACTCACATTTGCAGAGCTTCTCCTCTCACCAATGGGTATCTCATTTGTATCGAAGGTGGCTCCTCCTAAGTATAAGGGTATGATGATGGGTGGCTGGTTTGCTGCAACTGCAATCGGAAACTACCTTGTGTCAGTTCCTGGCCTCCTCTGGTCAAAGCTTCCTCTTTGGGGAGTATGGACAGTGCTCATCGCTCTCTGCCTCATCTCAGGTATCTTCATGTACTCTATGATGAAGAAGCTCGAAGCAGCTACAAAATAGTCTGAGTGACATATAAACAGAACGGACAGCCGAGTCTTCGGTTGTCCGTTTTTCTTTTTACTGAAGTTGAGTCTGCCACTTATCCTCACGGGGTACCGGATTTGCCGGTCAACTCATTGACTACATGCCAGGAATCAAGCATAAGCACTACTGTCTTATGGGTATGGTGTAAAAAAAATAAGGCGACGAATTTATCGTCACCTTATTCACCATTCAGCGGCTCAAGTATCAGATCTTTGAGAAATAAATTGTAGAAACATATTTATTCTTTACTCCATCTGAGGTATATTCTTCTACCATCTTAAGAGTCATTGAAGAAGCTGTGATTGCAACTACTTCATATGACACACTCTCATCTGCCTCCTTTGAAGAAAGGATAAGCTTATTTCCCATCAGCACCCATTCGCAAGATATAACCTCAGAGTCATTTCCTTCTACTTCCATTAACTGACAGGTGCCGTCATCCTTAAAATTGAATCCGATATACCATTCAATGCATGACTCGGAATACTCTCCTATCAGCTTATCTCCCTCATACGACTGCTCTACGATTGAAGTAGACTGCCATTTTCCAACGAGATTAGTGTCACTTACCTCTTTTTCACAAGATACGGTAGACAACACAGCGGCCATAGACAACAGGCCCGCAAAAAGTTTAACAAATCTTTTCATATTAATAATATTTTATGGTTTTTTTAGAGTGAAACTGCAAATATAGTAATATTTTGCTTTAAAACAATTACTATCAGGCATTACCATAGGCATGAGAGCGACGTAGATGGGAATTAGTGTTTGTATTCATCGTTCAGTAAAATAAAATGCTTATATTTGTAAGTTATGGATAAAAGCACTGTAGATAAGCTTATAAGCTGGGCAGAGAAATACAACGACCCGCAGTATTTCACGGAAGATCCGATAATCTTTCCGAAACATTTTGCCGGTCTTTACAGAAAGGGTGAGGCAAAACTGGCCGATGTTGAGATTGCTGCGATTCTTGCATCGCATCTGGCATGGGGACGTAGGATGATGATCGTCAGGGACTGCAACAGGATGTTTGAGGAGATGGGATGGAGGCCGTACGAATATGTCATGGGCGGAGTCTACAGAGATGAGGATGTGAGTCTGCACAGAACGATAAAATGGAAGGAATTTGCAGCAATCTGTCATAGACTTAAGGTACTATACTCCGAAAGAGACAGTCTGGAAGGAATGAGTGATACCGAGATCAGATGCAGGATATATGGCCAGAAAGAAGACAGGAAGGCTCCGAACAAGAAGATAAGCATGATGAGAAGGTGGCTTGTCAGGGACGATGGGAAAGTAGATTTGGGAGTGTGGAGAAAGAGCGACAAGAAAGACCTCATTTTACCACTGGATGTGCATGTATACGGACAGGCAACGGCATTAGGACTGACCTGCAGAAAGCAGAAGGACATTGTGACTGCAAAGGAAATCACAGATGCATTCAGGATAATTTTCCCTGACGACCCGTGCCTCGGAGACTTTGCTTTATTCGGATATGGAGTGACGAACGGCACAAATGGCCAAAAGGATGATATAGAAAAATAAATATAAACATAAGAATCAATCTATGCCTAGGCTTTACATAATATCAGGCTGCAACGGAGCAGGAAAGACAACGGCTTCATATTCTCTGCTTCCGGAAATGCTGGAGTGCAGTGAATTCGTAAATTCAGACGAATTTGCGAAAGGCCTATCCCCTTTCGACCCTTCCAAGGCATCAATTAAGGCCAGCAGATACATGCTTATGAAGATCCGTTATCTTCTCAAGAGACAGATGGACTTTGCTGTAGAGACAACATTGGCGACCAGAACTCTGCTGAAGACAGTCAGAATGGCACAGGAGGCCGGGTATACTGTTACGGTGCTTTATTTCTGGCTGAACTCACCAGACTTAGCCGTGGAAAGAGTCAAGGCACGAGTGGAAGCCGGGGGGCATAATATTCCAGAGGAAACCATCAGAAGAAGATATCATGTAGGCATAGATTACTTCTTCCATGACTATGCTCCTGTATGCGAAAGATGGATTCTGGCAGACAATTCGCAGATCCCGTTCAGGGTAATTGCGGAAGGATCCAAAAACGATGTTGTAAACATCAAGGATAGAGCAACTTATGAAATCATACGCAATATTGCCTTGGAAACTCATAAGTATGAAGAGGAAGATGGGAAGATTCTTTCCCTATGAGTCAGGAGATTTGACAGATGAATACTAAAGATTATTATCTCGACCTGTTCAGGGTCACGGAAAAAGAGATCGAGAAGGTTAGTGCCACAGCATTGAATCATGGTGGCGACTTTGCTGATCTGTATTTTGAATATACAACATATATGAATCTGCTGCTGAAGGACGGTGTTGTATCCTCAGGTGGATTCCATACGGACTTCGGGGTGGGTATACGCGTTCTGAAAGGAGAGAAGACCGGATATGCATACTCTGAAAGCACTGACATGAATCAGATGCTTTCCGCCGCAAGAGCAGCATCTGCAATAGCTTTAGGCACAACAGGCAGCAGAAGCTATAGCCCGACTGAAATCCGGAAAAACGACTTCTACCCAGCCGACAGGAGTTGGAGAGATGTGTCAGCTGATTCCTTCCTGCCTTTCCTTCAGGATCTTGACAGAAGGATTTCAGCAAAGGATACAAGGATTGTCAAAGTAATGGCAAGACTGTCGGATTCGGTGAGTGATGTGATGATGTACAATTCACACGGCGAACTTACCTTTGAGACCAGGCCGATGGGAAGCGTTTCCGTCACAGCTGTCTTCCAACAGAACGGAAAGACGGAAAACAAGTCTGTATCACGAAGTTTCAGGCACGGAGCCGAAATGATCAGCCAGCGACTTGCAGACGAAATTGTCGATGAGATTGTAAAGGGCATAGACGAACGCTTCGAGGCAATCAGGCCAAAGGGAGGACAGATGAGTGTAGTTATGGGGGCCGGGGCATCAGGAATATTGCTGCATGAGGCTATGGGGCACGCGTTTGAGGCGGACTTCAACAGGAAGGGGCAATCGATATTTTCCGACAGAATGGGACAGAGAGTATGTCCGGCTGGCATTGATATAGTCGATGACGGCACTCTTATGTGGAACAGAGGTTCAGGAAATTACGATGATGAAGGGATACCGGGCGAAAAGACATATATGGTCAAGGACGGCATCCTATGCTCATATCTGCATGACAGAATCAGTGCAAGCTGGTACGGAGTCAAGCCTACAGGAAACGGAAGAAGGGAGAATTTCAGATACAATCCGATCCCGCGTATGAGGGCGACCTATATGGAAAGCGGTACTGCTGAACCTTCGGGCATGATTTCCTCCGTAAAGCAAGGCATATATGTAGATGAATTCTCTAACGGGCAGGTCAAGATCGGAGAGGGAGATTTCACATTCTTCGTAAAAAGCGGTTTCCTTATTGAAGGCGGCCGTCTGACCGCACCGATAAAAGATATAAATGTCATAGGTAACGGACCACAGGCACTATCTGATATAGTGGCAGTAGGAAACGACCTGAAGATTGACAACGGCACATGGACATGCGGAAAGGAGCAGAGTGTTCCAGTCTCATGCGGAATGCCTACAGTTCTGGTAAGCAGTCTTATTGTAGGTGGAGATTGCTAAATATTAAAATTACTGACAATGATCACATTAAACGAAATAGAACTGGCAAAGCACTGCATAAGGACAGCCCTTGGATCAGGTGCTTCTGCAGCAAGGGCTTCACTCAGCAAGAGTACTATGGATGCCTGCACCATGCTGAATGGCGAGATGGACAAGGTGAGTCATTCTGCAGACAGTTCCATATATCTGTACATATTTGCAGATGGAAAATATGGTACATTCTCGACCAACAGATTGGAAAAAGAGGAACTGGAAGCATTTGTCGTAAACGCTATAAAAATGGTGAGGATGCTTGGAGAGGACCTGTGCAGAAGGCTTCCCGAACCGGAAAGGACGGCAAAGGATGCGGTCACCGGATTGGAGTTAGGCCTTTATGACCGGAGATACGGTGAGACAACGACAGAAGACAGGATAGAAAAGGCTCGCAGGATGTCTATTTTCAAAGAAGCAGATCAGGAGTCCGGAAAGTACAGGATAATATCAGAGGAATGTGAGTACTCAGAATCATATGACGACAACTACATTGTTGATTCTCAAGGATTTGAAGGAAGACAAACAGAAAGCACCTTCAGTTGTTTTTCGGAATTGACAATCGAGGATTGTGATGGCAATAAATACAGCGGATATTGGTGGGGATCATCTCCATACAAAGATGAGATTGACATAGAAGGATGCAGCCGGAATGCATTAAAGAAGGCGGTAGACCAGATAGGTCCTCAGAAGAGACGTTCCGGCAAATACAGGATGGTTGTCGACACAAATGTCGCTTCACGTCTGGTTTCCCCTATCCTAAATGCCCTCAATGCCGCCTCAATTCAGCAGAAAATGTCATTTCTTAATGAGTCTGTAGGGGTGAAGATGTTTCCTGAAGGAATGACGCTGATGGATAATGCCAGGACCTATGGAAAGGCCGGCTCAAGGCTTTTTGACAGCGAGGGAGTTGCAACCAAGGATACGGCAGTCATACAGGACGGAGTGGTAATGCAGTATTTCGTCAACACATACATGTCGGAGAAAATGGATATGGAGCCTACGATTGAAGATATTTCGAGACCATGCATGATTCCATATATGACGGCAAACGGTACAATATCCGAGAAAAAAGATGTAACTTTGAAAGATATTCTGCGTCATTGCGATAACGGAATATATGTTACTGGCTTCAATGGAGGCAACTGCAATCCTGTTACCGGTGACTTCTCATACGGAGTTGAGGGATTTGCATTCAGCAGAGGAAAGATCACACATCCTGTAAAGGAAATGTTGATTACAGGTAATCTTCTGGAACTTTGGAACAGGCTGGTAGCGGTTGGAAGCGATGCCAGGCCAGGAGTCAGGTGGCAGATCGGCACTCTTGCCTTTACAGACGTATCCTTCTCCGCATAGACGGAACCGCTCGAACATAGCGGCACAATAAAATGTAAAACAATAACGAAATAAAACAGAAAATATGAAAATCGGACAGAACAAGGTTGTAGAGTTCTGCTATGAACTCGAAGTAGATGGAAACATAGTTGACCATACGACTAAAGAAAGACCACTTGATTACATCCATGGCACAGGAAGTCTTCTTCCTAAGCTTGAAGAGCATATTGAAGGAATGGAGCCGGGAAGCAGATTCGATGTAACGCTCTCCCCTGCAGATGGATACGGAGAGGTTGACCCGCAGAGGATCATTGACCTTCCTAAGGCCGCTTTCGAGGTAAACGGAGAAATCAGGGAAGACCTTCTCGTACCGGGAAACACCATCCCTATGATGAACAGCATGGGCGGAGTGATTCCGGGCATCGTTCTGGAAGTTACAGCAGAAACAGTCAAGATGGACCTCAACCACCAGATGGCTGGCAAGACACTTCATTTCATGGGTGAAGTGCTGACAGTAAGGGAAGCAACTGAAAAGGAACTTACTGAAGGTCTGCATGGGGAATTCGTCCACAGCTGTGGTTGCGGCGGATGCCATGGACATGACGGTGAATGCGGTGGCTGCGAGGGCGGACATTGCTCAGACGAAGACTGCGGATGCGGATGCCATTGATTTGAAAAATCCGAAATCCTAAGATGAAGACAGCTGTTGTCATACTGAACTGGAACACGGAGAACTTCCTCAAGGAGTTTCTCCCCGGTCTGATAAGATCGGTACAGAAATGCAGCGGAGCAGAAGTCATTGTCGCCGACAATGCATCAACGGACGGTTCCATGAAGTTGATGAAAGAGATGTTTCCTCAGATCAGAACCATTTCTTTTGACAGGAACCATGGGTTCACAGGCGGCTACAACAGGGCCTTCAATGAAATAGAATCAGATCTTTTTGTCCTGATAAATTCTGATATAGAGGTTACGGAAAGCTGGCTGCAGCCGCTGATCGGCTGGATGGAGAGTCATCCCGATTGTGGTGCGTGTGCACCAAAGCTTCATAGTTGGCAGAACCGTGCAATGTTTGAATATGCCGGAGCGGCCGGTGGTTATATAGACAGATTCGGATACCCGTTCTGCAGAGGCCGCGTCCTGAAAAGGCTCGATATGGACAATGGACAATACGACACTCCTGAGGACGTATTCTGGGCTACAGGAGCATGCCTCATGGTAAGGAGCAGCCTATACAAGGAATTGGGCGGTCTGGATGAGAGATTCTTTGCCCACATGGAAGAGATTGATTTGTGCTGGAGGATGCAACTTGCCGGCTACAGGGTTACAGTGGTTCCGGAATCCACAGTATACCATGTCGGTGGCGGAACCCTGCCTTCAACATCACCATTCAAACTGTACCTCAATTACAGGAACAATCTGTGGATGCTTTCCAACAACCTGGCAAAGACCTATGCCTTAGGACTTTACAGCAAAGGCTACAGTGTCACGAAGGCTACACGAAAAGCCAGCAGAAAGGCGGCACTGACAATAGGTTTCAGGATGCTTCTTGACTGGTTGTCGGCCGCAGTATATCTCCTGACATTGAAATGGGACTGTTTCAAAGCAGTGTACAAGGCACACAGAGACTATTGGAAGCAAAACAGGAAACCGGGAACGGATGAAATCACTGACTTCATCAGCAATGCAGGTAAAGATGTGGCTGTTAGAGGAATATACGGAAGATGGATTGTCCTTCAGGCATTTTTGAAGGGGAATACAATCTTTAAAAATATAAATGAAAAGGACTTTAAGGTATACCGATAAATTATAGACGGAAATGAAAATCATCATTGCAGGTGCAGGTGAAGTAGGTTCTCATCTCGCTAAGATGCTCAGCGGAGGATCAAATGAAATAACTGTAATTGACACTGATCAGCAGCGTCTGGACAGTCTGTCGGCAAACACCGACATTATCGCAATTGAAGGCAACCCGTCTTCAATCAAGACGCTTTCGGAGGCTGGAGCCAAGAATGCAGATCTGTTCATTGCCGTTAATCCATCGGACTCGCAGGATGTGAATATCGTGAGTGCCATGCTTGCAAAAAAACTTGGAAGCAAAAAAGCGACAGCCAGAATCAACACAGAAGAATATCTGTCATATGAGAACAAGTATTTGTTCACTGAGATGGGGATCGATCTCCTCTTCTACCCCGAAAAGATTGCAGCAGGAGAAATTATCGAACTGCTCAAAAGGACAGCTTCGACCGATTCTATGGATTTTGCCAGAGGAAAGTTGCAGATGGCAGTGTTCCGACTTGATGAAGAATGCCCGATCCTCGGCATGAACATGGTGGAATTCAGCAACATAGCCGCAAAAGACGGCTTAAAATTCAGAGTTGTTGCAATAGCAAGAGGTGACAATACTATTATCCCGAAGTTCGACACCAGGTTCAAGTATCATGACCTCGTATTCATCATTTCCAAAAGGGAAGGAATGGATATGTTGATGAAATACGTAGGAAAGACAAATATAGAGATCAAGAACCTAATGATTCTTGGAGGAAGTCCTATAGGTGAAATGGTAGCCAGACAACTTGCCAAGCAGCTGGATACGATCAAAATCATAGAAAAGAATAAGGAAAAATGCATTGAACTTTCCGAGAACCTTCCCGACAATGTAATTGTTGTAAATGGTGATGGCAGAAACTCCGACTTTCTTCTTGAGGAATCCATAAAGGACTATGATGCATTTGTTGCTGTTACCAACAACACGGAAACCAATATTCTGGCATGCGTAGCCGCGAAGAGCCTTGGAATAGCCAGAACAATTGCTGAAGTTGAAAATCTGGAATACATAAAGTTGGCAGAAAGCATGGGAGTCGATGCCGTTATCAACAAGAAACTGATTACAGCAGGAAGGATATTCAAATTCACACTCAGCAATAAGGTCAGATTCATCAAGTACATGAGCGGAACAAATGCCGAGATCCTTGAATATATCGTGGCTCCTGAGAGCAAGATAACCAAATGTCCGCTGAAAGACATGGATTTTCCTAAGAATGCAATCATCGGCGGAATCATCAGAGGAAATGAGTCATTCATAGCTGTCGGAGACTCACATATAGAGCCATATGACAGAGTTGCAGTCTTTGCACTGCCTGAAGCAGTCAAGGAAGTCGATAAATTCTTCAAGTAATGGCAAGCTACCTTCAGATAGAGAACATATCAAAGTCTTACGGACATAAGATATTGTTCGAGCACATCGGGTTCAACATAAACGAGGGTGACAAGATTGCCCTCATTGCACCTAACGGAACAGGCAAGACCTCACTGATGAGGATACTGGCCGGTAAAGACAAGTCTGACTCAGGTGGAAAGATAATGTTCCTGAAAGACATCAAGATAGCTTTCCTGGAACAGGACTATGAATATGATGGTGAAAAGACTATCTTTGATCAGATCATGTCTTCAAGCCTGAACTTCACCACGGGTTTGGATCAGGAACATCTATGGGAATATGAAAGAAGGGTCATAAAATTCCTGACCAGCTTCAACCTTACCAATCCAGACCAGAAAATGAAAGAACTCTCCGGAGGAGAAGTAAAGAGGGTTGCACTGACCCAGATGCTTGCATCCGAGGCTGAATTCTTCATCATGGATGAGCCGACAAACCATCTGGACATCGATGCAATCGAATTTCTGGAGAGTTTTCTGAGCAGGTCACGTTGTACACTTCTCATGGTAACCCATGACAGGTATTTTCTTGACAGAGTGTGCAACATAGTGATGGAGCTGGATCATGGTTCCGTCTACACCTATAGAGGAAATTACCAGAATTATCTTGAGAAGCGAGAAGAAAGGATAGCAAACTATAACGCAGAGACCGACAAGGTAAGGAATATTCTCAGAAGAGAACTGGAATGGATCCGAAGTACCCCGTGTGCAAGAACCGGCAAGGCCAGATACCGTATCAATGCTTTCTATGACCTAAAAGACAGAGCTTCACAGGTTTATACGCAGAAACAGGTCAGCATGGAAGCGATGAAAGGCAGCACAAGACTCGGAACAAAGATCATCAACTGCAAGAATCTTAGTTTCCATTATGGTGACAACTGCTATCTCGACGGATTCACATATAATTTCCAACGATATGAAAAGGTCGGAATAGTCGGAAGGAACGGTGCAGGAAAATCAACATTCCTTAATCTTATTTCCGGAAATTTCACACCGGAGATGGTCTCCGAAGATCCAGCATCAATACGCCCTGGACAAGGACTTATGACAGGATGCCTGGAACGTGGAGAATCCCTGAAGATCGGGTATTATCACCAGTCTGGCATGAATTTCAATCCCGAGGATACTGTTCTGGATATAGTGAACGACACATGGCTGCTCAACCGTTTCCTGTTTCCGCATGAGATGTTGAACAACAAGGTCGAGCGACTCAGCGGAGGAGAGAAACGCAGACTGTACCTGCTCACCATACTCATGCAGCAACCAAACCTTCTGATACTCGATGAGCCGACAAACGATCTGGACATTGTGACCCTCAATATTCTTGAAGAATATCTGAAGGAGTTCAGCGGATCGCTCATCATTGTTTCTCATGACCGTCACTTTCTGGATAAACTTGTCGATCACCTTTTCATATTCTGCGGCAACGGTCTTGTAAAGGATTTTGTAGGCAGTTACAGCGAGTACCGCGAGTTCATAAAGGAGTACGAAGCTGAGCAGCGTTCACAGGCAAGAGCACAGGAGAAAGCAGAAAAAGCCTCCAAGGAGGCTATCAGAAACGCGTCTAAGAATGAACCGCTAAAAAAGAAGAAGCTTTCATTCAAAGAACAGAGGGAAATGGAGCAGTTGGAGAAAGAACTTGAATCCATGGCGGCAGAAAAGGCCGAACTGGAGTCCAGACTGAGCAGCGGGACGATGTCATTCGAGGACCTGCAGGCTGCATCAAGCCGCATAGGTGAGATTCTTGATGCTACAGACGAAAAAGAGCTCCGTCTTCTGGAGCTCTATGAATTGATGTAATTTTCTGTCAATAGCCTCTGGTCTGAAGCAACACTCTGTCAGGATAATTTGATATGATGGCATCAACATTCAGATCAAGTATCCTCTTTATATCTTCCGGCTTGTCAACAGTCCATGGAACTATCCTGATTCCCTTTTCATGACATTTCTTTACGAGCGCCTCGTCAGTGATTGAAAAATGAGGGCTTAGCCATTCCGGTGTAAACTTGATCTTCTCCATGAATTTGTCGAAATCAGGTTCTTTCTTATCAACAAGATATGACAGATGAAGCTCAGGATACTTCTCCTTCATGAAATTCAATGCCCTGGTATCAAAACTCTGGACAACAAGTCTTTCATCAAGATGTTTGCTCAGCAGTAGTTTCACACATGCATCTACGAAATCATGATATACCATCCATGACGCACCTTCCCCCTTTCCCTTCTTGGACTTTATCTCGATATTGTAACGTACCGGTGAATAACCTTTCTCCTTGGTATAAGACTCGACAAAATCTATAAGGTCAGAAGCAAGAGGCTTGATCTGACGTATCTGTTGCTTTTCCGGCCAAACCTCGCTCTTTCTGCTTCCGACATCATATTTCGCGATCTGCTCATAATCCATATTATACAGATACTCCTTAGGATCTTCCTCCTTCACTTCTGTTCCATCAGGGCGGATTGCATATCTGGAGTGGAAATAAGCATCATGGGAAACAACAATCTGTCCGTCCTTGCTTACCTGAAGATCAAGTTCAAGAGTATTGACTCCCATATCCAACGCATGTTTCATCGCAGCTATGGTATTCTCAGGCATAAGACCGGCACCTCCCCTATGAGCCTGGACATCAACATATCCTTTCATTTTTACAGGAACTACCCACTGTCTTCCGAAGCGATTCTCAACGACTACAGTAACAGTCTCCGCATACTGACTTGGAGTTGCTGCAAAAAAATGTCCTGCTTTTTTAGTCCTCTTATATTTTGATGGTTTCTTTCCCTGGGGGCCATATACTGCACTCATCTCAGCAATATGGGATGGAGAATAATCCTCCACCTGCTCCATCTCTCCTACAAGTTTACCGTCTTCGTACCACTCCACTTTCCATTGCGGATCATAATCCCAAATATTAACCACAACACTATTAGGATGCATCGGAGTCTGTCCTGGTCCGAAGATTTCAAATTGATAATCCACGTCATGTCCTATAGACTTATAATACCACGAAAGTTCATCATTCTTTTTTGTAAACACCTTATATCCCCTTGGTGTTCCATCAGTACAATGGTATGCTTCCCACCATGTACCACAGATAGAGGCAATATTCTGCTCGGAAATTCCTTCTTCATACTCGACGTGTCTTGTAACGTGATTATGTCCGGAAATGAATCTGACCTTATGGCCTCTTATGATTTCAAGCAATCTATCGGCATTTACGATCTTCTCTTTATAAGATCTTCCACCAAAAGGAGAATGCTGGGCAATGAACAGCTCTGTTTCCTCAGGCACTGACTCCATCAATCCCCTGACAAACTCCAGTACATGTTCCGCATAGCCCTCATCGTATTTTCCCCGACCTTTATAAATGATATTATCCAAAGCAATGATCAGATCCTTTCCCATCCAGAACGCATAGTTCTCAGGCCCCATGACAGACCGATATGGAGCAGTACTCTCCACATCATTATCAATATCCTTGTCATGGTCATGATTGCCTACAACAGGATAAAATGGAATGCCGGTCTTCGGAATATTCTTCTTCCAGGAATCAAGAAGCACAAGAACATCCCAACAAATATCACCTAATACTATTCCTGCTGTCATTTCACCTAAAGCACCGGCTGTTGTAGCCAGATCCTCCAAAGGCTCACCGGCAAATGCATTGAAATTCTCAACCGACCTCGGTTGCGGATCACCGACAGCAATCAGATTATAATCATTCCCCTTTCCTATTCTGGAAAGTTCAAAATCAAACACATCACGATTCCTGGCTCTTCTGAAGAATGAAGGTACTCCGCCAGACCAACTTCCCGCATATCCTGATGGGGTTATGATATAGACGAACTCAGCGTTATCATCAATTTCAAAAGTGAACTTTCCCTTCTTATTGGTCTTGGTAAAGTTATGACCGTCAGTAACAATAACATCTTTCAGGGATTCATTACCGGATGCAACTGTTCCTGAAACCCTTCTGGCATCTGCTGACAAACAAGCCAATACCAGAATGCTAAAAAACACAGCTACCTTCTTCATAATACGGAAATTATTCTACAGTCTTGATTTCTGATTTATACTTTACCGGATAGTCCACTCTGTCGGGATCGAGAACAAACATCTGGTATTCCTTACCGCCTTCATACACTCTGACTACGATATGTCCCCATGGTTTGAAAAACTGCCAAAGTTCATCGCTCAGCTTTTCACGGGCCTTATCAACGGTTATATAGAATTCTCCCTGGTCAGGCCATACAAGAGGATCTGTCATTCTGGCCATAGTAGAAGATACAGGATGATTATTGCTTCTTGCATCTATTATTACCACGTCCGGTGACAGCATATTCAAAAAGAAACCATTACAAGTATCATAATATCCATGATGGTTTGCTTTCATCACATTGACTTTTCCGCAAACTTTTGCAACCGGAGTTTCCATATCTCTCTCCTGCGACTTATATATCGGCCAGTTACCACCACTCAGATCACCTCCATTATAGTACTTGAAATCTCCATATGTAATGCTTATTGCACATGAATTCACATTTTCATCGAATAACTTCGGATCCCCAGAATACTGTTTTTCAGCTTTTTCCCCTTTACCTGTCCACACCTCACCATTAGCAGCCAGATTGCGAATTTCAAAATTCTTACGATATTTAGATGGATTATTCTGCAAAGATATCTGATTAAGGGCACCGACATTAAACTTATCAATCTTCATTCCCTGAGATACCTTATATTCAACGAACTTATGATACTCAGGCATAAATCCCTTATTTGCATTATAAACCTTCTTTTTTGATGGGAAATCATATTTTGGATACGCTCTATCCAATAGCTTTCCTATTCCTACATATTCTCCCACAAGTGTAATACCTGAAAGTCCATAGCCATTAGGTCCGGAAAGCATCTGTCTCACACATCCCATATGATCATCATGGAAGTGAGTGATCAGAGCATAATCTATATTCTCCTTGTCTGGAAGATCCTCCATCACCTTCTTCATATACACAGCAAGCCATTCGCCAGCACGTCTGGTAGTATCAGGATGTTGCGGATCCTTAAGTTTTCCATTATCTCCAGCATCAATAAGCAATGTCGTACCATCAGGCATGACTATAAACGTAGCATCTCCTCTTCCTGTCGCAACTGTATGGATATCCATATATCCTTCCTTCCATTTTGGAAGATAATCCTGGGCTGTAGTACGATAAACGAGCGTCACCAAAGACATCAATATCAAAAAACACTTCTTCATTTAAGTAAAAATTTACGTTCCCATACAAAGATAAGAATATAAAAAAATGAAAAATCATAAAATAAAGAAAAATATCACCATCATTCAGTACATTTTTCTTTATTTTATATTGATTGAATCAGAATATTGCTATCTTGGCGGGGTGATAAGGGGGATTTGAACAGAAATATTTTGCGGGCACTATGCCTGTTTGTATTAATGTTCAAAAACAAAAGAATTATGCTCAAAAATTCTAAAAGAGCCCCTAAGGGAGAGTTGGTGGAGATTGACGGCATTAAGTATCAGCTGATTAGCAACAGGCTATACCGATATGCCAATCTAACGATGGACAAGGGTTTCAAGATTGTACTTGGACGTGTCGGAAGCGAGAATGTGCTGATGCATCTTCTGAACAGATTGCTTGGGATGAAGATCTCAAAGCTGGAATACCGGAATACGGAACATCCGGGAATGACAGAAGAAGAGAGAGCGTCAAGATTTGACGTTTACTGCGAGGATGAGGATGGAAACTGTTTTCAGGTCGAGATGCAGAACTGGAGTCAGAAATTCTTTCAGAAAAGAGCCGTGTATTATACATCATTGGTTCTGCATGATCAGGCAGCTAAAGCACAACGGAAGTTTAAGATGGAAGGAGGCACAAAGGCCGGTAAGAAATGGGATTATAACTTTCAACCGCTTTATGTCGTCAGTTTTCTGAACTACAAGAACTGGAACTCACTCCATGGTCACAAGCAACAGAATCCTTACATATCGACTTATCGCTATGTAAACATTGAAACACAAGAAGAACTTGAAGACGGGACGAATATTGTATTCATTGACCTGCACAGTTTCTCAAAGAATCTTGAGGAGTGCAGTTCACTGGAAGACATCTGGATGTATTGTATAAAAAACATGTTCTCATTAAGTACCTGTCCTGACGCTGTCAAAGGAACTGAAATCGAGGATTTGTTCATTCAGTCGGAACTCGCCAAGATGACAATAGAACAACGTATAAAATATGAGGAGAGTATTATGACAGAAAATGACATCCTTAACATTATTGATGAACATGTTGCTGACGGAATTGCCAGAGGGTTGGCAGAAAAGACAGCACAGGTTGAAGCTGAAGCTATTGCCAAAGGAATGGAACAGGGAATGAAGGAAGGAATGAAGGAAGGACTGAAGGAAGGA
>JAGAKH010000118.1 GCA_017625725.1 Bacteroidales bacterium
ATCAGAACAAGGGGAAAATGACTTCCAAAAGTGGGGACGAAAAACTGCTGAAATAAGGCATCTGCCGTCCAGTCTCACTTCCGAAAAGCGGGGAAACTCATTTTTCCGAAAAATGGGGAAATATTATTTGCTTTTTACATCTACCTATGGATATATTATCCGTGAGGTTCTTGAAAAACGTAGTGCAAAAGGCATTGACATCATTTCATGGTATCATGCTGCTGCACCCGAATATCTTACGACTTGGGTAGAAAGTCACGACACTTATTGCAATGCAAACGAGAGTGCCGTTCTTACCGATGCCCAGATATGCACTGGTTGGGTATTCCTCACTGCACGTCAGAACGGAACCCCTCTCTTCTACAGTCGACCTATGAATTCAAGCCGTGATAATTACTGGGGTGACAACCTTCTGGGAGCCAGAGGAAATGACGAGTTCTTCCATCCGGAAGTAGTTGCTGTCAATGCTTTCAGAAAAGATATGAAAGGACAGAAGGAAGACATCCGTATTTCAGAAGACGGAGAGACAGTCGTCGTGAACCGTGGTGACAAAGGTGCTGCAATCATTAATTTCGCTGCTGAGGAAAATGAAGTTACTTTGCCTACCTATCTTCCTGAAGGTGAGTACACTGACAAGGTATATGGCCAGCCATTCAAGGTTGAAGACGGCATTCTCTACGGTAAGGTCAAAGCAGAAACCACCTATATTCTTTAAACCTTTTTTACTGCATGACGTCTAAGCTAATGAGTACTCAGAGATATAGATTGTTGAACCCATTAAATGATACAGCTATGATGAGAAGAATTCTAATGGTATCAGCTATGATACTCATGCTTGGTTCACAGACAGAGATGTCGGCACAGAAAAGAGTCGGACCAAAGGGCAGAAGACCTGCAGTTGAAATGAGAATGAATAAGAGGCCTGGTGGTCCGATGTATGGAAAAAGGATATGCAGAGGTGATGTTGAAAGAATCCAGGATTTTTACAGAAGGAAATACGGCATCAAGCTCTCATGGAAAGAAGCGGAAAAGATACTTATCACAGAAATGAGAGATAGTTACAGGAGAAAGGACTACGCAAGAATTCCGGACCGCAGACCATATCGCAGATAAATTCAAAAAACAAGACCTGTCCGATCGGGCAGGTCTTGCTTTTTATATTACTCCTGATTGGCTTTAAGCCATTCCAATCTTCTCCGGTCAGGAAGATGTGTGATCTTGAAATTTTCGAACCTGGCTTCAAATCCATTTCCATCAGGACATGCTGCCATCATCCCAACCATGACAGATATTTTCTCATATTAATGGTTGGTTTCATTTCTTCTGCAAAGTTATAAAACTAGTTTTGAAGAATGAAACATCTGCCACATTAATGGAAATGCACTATAATTCTGTTTTCCAGAGCCCATGAAGATTGCAGTATTCATACACTGCAACTGCCTTTTCTTCTCCTAAGGCAATAACTGCTTCCGGCTTCTCACTAAGATCGACTCTTATGCCTCCATTTTCAGTTTCCACATAGATGAAGCAGATATGGTGTTCCTCAGTCATAGGATGCTCCACACTGCCCACCTTGACTTTTAGCCTGTTACCATCAAGTTTTGTTACTTCCGGCACATGTTTTTCATGGCTTGCATCTTCTGTTCCCGGTACAAGTTCCTGCATTCTCTGTCCGCAGCATACTACAGGTACCTTCTTGTCTACCACCTTCTGTACTACATTTCCGCAATTAAGACATTTATAAAATTTTGTTGCCATATCATTTTGTTTTTAGAGGTTCTTATTTTGAATTATTCAAATTTAATGCAAATATAGCGATTAATTCTTTAAATGCAACATAAATAATGAAAATTATTGTCTGGCGACTGTCGCATAAAACACAAGATCATCGTCATGGGAAGTGTTCTTCAGACTATGCGAGAACCCTTTCGGGCAATACAGGCAGTCACCTGCCTTTACATCGGAGATGCTCACCATATCCGGATCATCAGGTGATACTTCTGTTAATGTACCACTGCCCTCCAGAATGAATATCACTTCACAGCTATCATCGTGGCAATGCAGTCCGATAGATGCTCCGGGAATCAGCCTTCCTTTAAAGATTCTGTTAGTACCGTCAAAGAACATATTTGCAGCAAAGTCCTTTTCACCGCCTTTGAAATTTGGCAGGACAGAAATGTCAATTTTATCGAAATTGATGATCATAATTCATGTATTTCTGGTTATGACTTCAAAGATAGTAAATTCCACTTCAGAATCAGTCATCAATTTGATTTGATTAATGTTCTTTATAAATTTGCATACCAGATAAACTTATATGACTATGAAAAAGATCATCTTAATAATCATTCTTACTCTATCCGCGATTTCGATTTCAGCAAAGGAATTTTCTGTCAAAGGACCGCAGGGTGGACTTTCCATGACTCTTACTTTGCCAGATGGTTTTGATAAAGATAAGGATTCCTGTTCTATGGTGATACTTATGCATGGAATCTTCTCAAGCAAAAACATCACCCCGATGCCTGCAATAGCCAAGGCTCTTTCCAAGGCAGGAATTGCATCCATCCGTTTCAATTTCGGAGGTCATTGGAGCAGTGAAGGAAAGATTGAAAGAATGACAATAGCAAATGAGATTGCTGAGGCAATGGCGATGTGGAATTATGCATGTTCTCTCCCCTATGTCAGCAGAATAGGCATTCTCGGTCACTCTCAAGGCGGTGTAGTGGCTTCAATGACAGCGGGTATGATATCATCCGATCCTGATTCATCCAGAGTTCCGTTTGGCCTTGTCCTCCTTGCACCGGCATCAGTATTGAAGAATGCATGTCTTAACGGTGAAATGTTAGGTGCAAAGTTCGATCCGCAGAATCCGCCTGAAATTGCCAAATGCTTCGGAATAATGAAGATCAGCCGCGAATATATCTTGAGCACTCAGAAACTTGATATCTATGGCACTGCTCAGGCATATACCGGACCGGTAAAAATAATTCACGGTGAGGAGGATAAGCTTGTTCCGATGTGGTGCAGCGAGGATTTCAAGAAGACATACGGGGATTCTGCCGAACTGATTGTCATAGAAGGTGAAAACCACAGAATCAGCAGAAAGACAAGGCATGTCGCCAATCTTGTTGCTGAATTCTTCAGCAATTTATAAGGATTACCATGAAAATTCTATGGCTTGATATAAACAGTTCCTATTCCCATTCGTCTGTCGCATTACCAGCCATCCATGCTCAGGTACGCGATAGAGATGATTGGGAATGGATGGTTGTGCGTGGAACTATAAACGATAACCCGGGAGTACTTGCAGCGGAGGTAGCCGCACATAAGCCTGATATCATTGCTGCGACTTTCTGGCTTTTCACCCATAGAATGCAGATCGAGGTACTATCAAGAGTGTCCAGGCTGCTTGGTAATGTCAGAATCGTATGCGGAGGCCCTGAATTTCTGGGAGATAATGAAGAATTCTTAAGACAGAATCGTTTTGTCACATCAGTTATACGTGGAGAAGGCGAAATTGCTTTCCCGGAATTGATAGATTCGATTGACGATCGCGACAGATGGGAGTCTATCCATGGCTTGTGCTGGATATCTGATAATGATGGAACATATCATGATAACGGTATGGCTCTAGTTGAAGACTTCCAGGCCTTGAGATTTCCGGAGGAAAGTCCTTTCTTCTGCTGGGATAAGCCATTTGTGCAATTGGAAACAACTAGAGGTTGTTTCAATTCATGTACGTTCTGCGTCAGCGGTAGAGATAATCTGATCAGAAGCCAGTGTATCCGACAGGTAAAGGAGAGGCTTGATAATATATGTTCGCATGGAATAAAGGACGTAAGAGTGCTTGACAGAACTTTCAATTATGACACCGGGCGTGCATGCCAGATGCTTGACCTCTTCAGAGAATATGAAGGAAAGATGAGATTTCATCTGGAAATCCATCCTTCCCTGATGCATGATAACCTGAAACGCAAACTCGCATCACTTCCAAAGGGACTTCTACATCTGGAAGCCGGCATACAGAGCCTGGACTCCAAGGTTCTGGCTGAGTGCGGTCGTAAAGGAAGTCTGAAATCTTCCCTTGATGGACTTATTTATCTATGTTCTCTGGATAATATACAGACTCACGCCGACCTGATTGCCGGTCTTCCCTTCTACACTCTTCAGATGCTCTGCTCCGATGTCAAGACTTTAACTGGCATAGGCGTAGATGAGCTTCAGGTGGAATCCCTTAAAGTCCTGCCTGGCACAAGAATGCGTGATAATTCAGATGGCAATGGGCTTAAGTATTCCCCTCTTCCTCCATACGAAGTTCTGGAGACACGATCCATGTCACCAGAAGAACTCAGGATGGCAATGAATATATCAAGAATGCTTGACTTCTACTATAATCAGCCGGCATGGCAATCTATAATCAGAACATTGATTGCGTCCGATCCTGATTTCCTGGTGAGATTCACTTTACATTTAAGGGACACGATGGTCCTGGACTCACCGCTCAGTCTTGAAAGAAGGGGGCTTATCCTATATGACTATTGTCAGGAAAACCATCCGGAAATGATCAGTTCCGTGACTGTCGCATGGATCCAGGCGGGATTTTCATTCAGAAAGAAGCCCGCAGGCAAAGTAATGAAAATTAAACATATAGAGTCCTTTATGTCAGATTACAGTTCAAATATCAATATAGAATACGGAAATCCACTTCCTTCTCACAGATACTTCCTGATAGAAACAGGAGGCAGGAGAATTCTCTTCGGTTACGACTCCGAAAATCATAATCCTGCCCCCGTGTTCATGGCAACTATATTTTAATCTATAGTCTTGTCTATTGAGAATCTTGTGATCTTTCTGGATGTATTCTTCTGGAATTCCTCATTTCTGAGCTTTACACGCTTCACTGCTTTATAAGAAGGCATTTTGGCATTCAGTATCTTGACCTGCTCTTCGAAATATTCCTGAGGATTTGTGATGCCCTTGTCTGCAAGGAGGTCAGCATCAGGGAAAATTTCTGCCACAATAGTGATCTTATCTTTCTGAACACGGCTTTCTCCTGCATATACGACCACTTCACTGACTCCTTCTACTTTCTGAAGGTCAGCTTCAATCTCTTCCGGATACACATTCTTGCCGTTTGAAAGAATGATAAGATTCTTCTTGCGTCCGGTTATATATATCCAACCCTCTTCGTCAAGGCGTCCGTAGTCTCCTGTATGGAAGAATCCGTCCTTGTCGAACACTTCTGCCGTTGCCTCCGGATTCTTATAATAACCGAGCATGACATTCGGTCCCTTGACGCAGATCTCGCCTTCACCGTTCTCGTCTGGATTATCAATCTTAACACGACAAGCCAGAATTGGAGTTCCTACACTGCCTGGCTTGCGATATTTATTCCTGTTTGCCGAAATCAAAGGTGAACATTCGGTAATTCCGTATCCATTAAGAATCGTTATGCCTAAAGAATCGAAGGTGCGGATAATTTCTTCGTCAAGTTTTGCTCCTCCACAGATTATCAGTTCGAGTTTTCCGCCAAAAGCACTGAGGACGCTCGAAAAGAGCTTTCTCCTGACATCAATTCCGAATTTTCTAAGGAAATCGCTGCATTTCATCATTACTTTCAGAAGACCTTCCTTGCCCTCCTTTCTTGCTGTAGCCCAAATCTTTCTGTTCATCACTTCAAGAAATGCTGGAACCAGAATAAGATGAGTCGGCTTCTGTTCCCTTATCTCATCACTTACATGCTTGATGCCGCTTGAAATATATACTTCACATCCCTGTGAGAGATGACCGACATAGTTGACGGTAGAGCCGAAGGTATGGTGAGGCGGAAGAACATGCAGGGTTTTACGGGTAATGTCGAAATTATACATTCCCAAAGTCATATCAAGCCCGATGTTTGCCTGAGAAAGCATCACTCCCTTGCCTTTTCCGGTTGTGCCTGAAGTGAAGACTATGGATGCCAGCTTGTTTGTGTCTATCTTATAGTCATAATATGAGTTGTCTCCTTCAGCATATAGCCTTTCTCCCTTCTTCTGGAGCATGGCAAGACTTGTAAAATCAAGACCTTCTGCTGTATCTGAGAGAACATTCTCTGGAGCAACAGAGATTACGGTCTTAACAGAGGTCAGACTTCCTCTCTGAAGAAGTTCCTTGATCTTTGCTTCTGAAGTCTTTCCGAATATTACAGCCTTACATCCCGTCGTGTTTATTATGCCTTCTATATCGTCCAGCGGAAGCTCCTTATCAACAGGCACAGTAACGGAACCGATAGCCATTACAGCGAAAAACGAACAGCACCATCCGTATGTATTTTCACCGATTATGGCTATATTCTCCTCTCTGAGTCCCTCAGATATAAGGGCAGTTCCTAGATTTCTGACATCATCACGCCATTGAGAGAATGTTACTTTCTTCACTTCCTTGTCATAGTAGTTCTCCTTATAGGATATGGCAATGCTGGTCGGAAAATTGATTGCGGCCTCCTCGACAAGCGAACGCATGTCATCAATGAAGGTCGTCTTGTAAATCGGATAATTCTTATTCATCGTTCAGGTTTTAGTATGGTTGGTTAAAAATCTACCAAATGTAATGATTTTTCATTAGAGATTATAGAATAATCCCGCTATTTCTTTCCTACACTTCTTTTGCAGAATGAAATAGCGGGGTAAAAAGCAATTAAGAATCAGGTCATCTGATATAGTGGGGCATTTCATCAGGAATGACCATGGAAATCTCTACAAGACCGGCAACCTGACCGTTCTCTCTCCACGCTGTCTGATAAATCATCTTTCTCAAGCCATTTTTCTCAATGGTATATGAATTTGAACCACCGGTAGCAAGAAGTTCTGCTATTATCAGCCTTGACCTTTCGCTGTGACATGGAATAAGGCTTTTACCTACCATATCTCCGTGTTTTGCAAATGTTTCCTTCGCTTTGTCATTCATGTATAGAATGACGCCATCCTTGTCACATACAGTGACTGCACAATTAATTTCTTTTGCCCAATCTGGTATCATATAATAAGTATTTTACATCTGCAGCTACTTCTCTTTTGCAATTCTGATCAATTCCTGAAGCTGAGAACGGTATCCGTATTTGTCAAACGACAGTCCTTCTCCGACCAGGTCAATTGCCATATCATATGTGGCACTTCCCTTATACTTGGAGTCGCGAAGAAGCATTCCGTATGCTGCGACTCCAGCAGCAAACTTAAGTTCAGTCTGTGCTTCATCTATTCTCGTAGAAGACTTGACCTCAAACGAAAGCGGGATGCTTTCTTCCCCAAGACTTTTCTTGTAGCGGAAGTCAAATGTGGCGACAGGACCATCCTCACCGAACTTCTGGGCAGGCACAATTTCATAAAGGGCTGTGATTGTCTGACCTGCTCCTATTTCACCTGCATCCTTAGTGTCATCCTCGAAATCTTCATTAGCCATGACTCTGTTCTCATAACCAATGAGCCTATAGCTTTCCACAGTTTCTTTGTTGAACGTGACCTGGACCTTGGAATCATTTGCAACAGCCTGGAACTTAGACCTTTCGTTTACGAAAACCTTTGAAAGTTCATCTTCTGAATCAATATATTCGTAGGTTCCGTTTCCTTTATTGGAGATATTCTCCATCATGCTGTCATTAAGATTACCGCTTCCGAATCCGCAGACAGTCAGGTAGATTCCCTTGGAGGCATAATCCTGAACCATTTCTACCAGTGCATCCGTCGATGTAACTCCCACATTGAAATCACCGTCTGTGCCCATGATAACGCGGTTGTTTCCTCCATTGATATAGTTCGCGAGCGCTTCTTCATAAGCCATCTTCAATGCCTCACCTCCTGCCGTAGAACCGCTTGCGGAGAGTTTTTTGATTGCCTTTTTGATTGTGCCGGAATCACTGGCCAATGTAGACTCGAGCAGGAGCTGGACGGTACCTGAATATGTGATAATAGATACTCTGTCCGATGGATTGAGTCTGTCAGTCAATGTAACAAGTCCTTCTTTTAGAAGCGGGAGCTTATCATCCTGGTTCATAGAGCCAGAAACATCAATAAGAAAGACGTAATTTGCAGCGGGCAGCTGGTTTGCCGGAATTGATTTACCCTTTACACCCAGCCTGATGAGTCTGTGGTCCGGATTCCAAGGGCACTCTCCTATCTCACCATTGATGGCAACTGTATGCTCTCCTTTCGGCTCAGCATAATCAAATGTAAAGTAATTCAGATATTCTTCTATTCTCACAGAATTAGGTGATGGTTTGAATCCCATATTCAGGCATTTACGCATATAGGCATATGATGCACCGTCGGCATCAATTGAGAATGTGGAGATATTCTGAACTTCCGTCTTGATAAAATCATTCTCAATGATTTCATCAAACTTGTCACCGCCGTCCGGTTTTTCAGGTGATTCAGGCAATGCCTCGTCGTATGATATTCCGGGTAGGTATAGGTCAAAAGCTTCTTTGCTGCATGCTGATGCATAACATAATAGGACTGGCAGCATCATAGCTCTAAGAAATCTCATTGTTTTCATAGATATTCTGTTTTATTGAATGACAATTCATTTCGCATCCACCATTATAGATGCATTACAACGCGTTAATGCTGCATATCTATATTACTGTTCCTGGTAGCATGACATATCTTCTTCGGTGTCATTCCTGTATGTTTCTTAATGAACTGTATGAATGAGGATGTACTGGAAAAATTGAGTCTGTCCGAGATTTGTTGGACGGTCAGATCAGTCGTTTTCAGGAGCATCTTTGCCTCTATCAGAACAGCTTCATGGAGCCATTCAAGGACTGGTCGTCCAGTTGCATTCTTTATCGCTGTAGTAAGGTATTTGGGAGTAATGTTCAGTTTGTCCGCATAGAATCTTACAGTCCTGTTTTCCTTATAATATACGGCGAGCAGATGGAAAAACTTATCAGACAGATCATCTGATTTGATTCGTGCCCCTGACTTCAGATTATATTGTTTCTCATATTCCCCTGAAATTTCCAGAATAAGGGCATATAGGATGGACCTGATGATATCCTCCTGGTAGATGCTGTCTTCCTTGCTTTCCTTATAGAGAAAACTGAAATAACTTAAGAAATCTTCATATTTGCTTTCACTTACATGCATCACAGGAATATAGCGGGAGTATCTGAATATGTCCGTATCTATCGGAGACGGCATATTGAGTACATAGTCGGTTGTAACCGCAATATGCATCATCTGATCATTTACATCCATGTCTGAAAAACTGACCACATGATTTTCTGGAAGGATTGCAATAACAGGCCCTTCAAGACTATGCTTTTTCCCATCAATGATGACGACACCATCCTGCCTGTCAGATAAGCAGATCACGATCCCTCCTGTAAGATAAAAATCAGTACCGGCCTGCTCTTTCAGGTCCTCCCGACTGAAAAGCATCAACATCCCTGTTGACCCATATTTCGACATCATTTCATCTAAATTGATGTATCTGACGCTCTCCAAAATGCCCATAAGCGAAGTTTGATAAATATTTTTTGCAAAAAGTATACTAAATATAAAGTACAAAGGTAATATTTTTGCTTTCTCAAAATCAATCAAGGATAATGGAAAAGAAATCACATCATCTTAATATTGCTGATATATTAAGATCATTCCAGACCGATCCGGTCAAGGGACTGTCTTCCGGTGAGGCAGGGGCAAGACAGGCAAGGGACGGATTCAACGAATTCGAAAAGACAAAGCACACTACCCTCTGGCAGAAATTCCTCAGCCAGTTCAAAAGTTTTATGATCATCGTGCTGATATTTGCCGCCATTATATCCGGTGTGACCGGCTATATGAACGGTGAAGGAATTACCGACGCAATCATAATCCTGTCTATCCTCATAGTGAATGCCATCATCGGTGTATTTCAGGAGGCAAAGGCAGAAAAGTCTCTGGATGCTTTGGAAAAGTTGTCGGCTCCTCATTGCAAGGTTATCCGCGACGGTGAGACTAAAATCATTGAATCACGCAATCTGGTCAAAGGAGATGTCGTGGTCATAGAGACAGGTGACAACGTCCCGGCCGATCTTCGTCTTATAGAATCCATAAATCTGAAGATTCAGGAAGCTGCTTTGACGGGAGAGTCAGTCCCTGTGGAAAAGGATGCGGATGCCGTTCTCCCGGAAGACGCTCAGATCGGAGACCGTATTAATATGGCTTATAGCTCCTGCAGCGTGACATATGGACATGGAAAGGGTGTGGTCACAGCAATTGGAAATCAGACGGAAGTTGGAAAGATTGCCTCAATGATTCAGTCAGTTCCGGATATCCGTACTCCAATGCAGATCAGACTTGACAAATTGGGCAAGACTCTTGCTGTCATATGCCTGATTGTATGTATTGCTATTATGGTCATCGGACTATGTTATGGTAGAAATCTTCTGGAGATGTTCATGACTGCCGTCAGTCTTGCCGTTGCAGCTATTCCTGAAGGACTTCCAGCTGTATCTACTGTAGTACTCGCCCTTGGTGTCCAGAGACTGGCAAAGAAGAATGCAATTGTCCGAAATCTTCCTTCCGTGGAGACCCTTGGAAGCACTACTGTAATCTGCTCAGACAAGACCGGCACTCTGACACAGAACAAGATGACTGTAACTCATATCTATGCAGCCGGCAAGCTGTATGACACTTCGGAATCAAATCCTGTCATTAATGAAATTCTGAAGATGTCGGTACTTGCCAATGATGCAGTTCTCGGTTCTGATGGAACGGCATTGGGAGATCCTACAGAAACAGCACTCATATATGCAGGAGTAAAATATTCGGCAGACAAGAATGTCCTCGCGGATGTATTGCCTAGAGTAGCTGAAATACCGTTCGATTCTGAAAGAAAACTGATGACTACCGTACATAACAATGCGGATGAAGATTACCTGGCAGCTGTCAAAGGTGGTCTTGACGAACTTCTGGCAAATTGCACCGGAATCAACGACGGAACAACCATCAGGCCCATTACGGAAAAGGATATAGAGAATATTCACAAAGCGAACATGGAAATGGCATCTCAGGCTCTCCGTGTACTGGCTGTAGGATACAAAAGCTTATCAGAGTTGCCGCTTACAATTACTCCTGAAACAGTCGAGAAAGATTTCATATTCCTCGGAATGGTCGGTATGATCGACCCTCCTCGTGAAGAGGCGAAAGAGGCCGTCCGCAGATGTAAGGAAGCAGGAATACGTCCTGTAATGATAACTGGAGACCATAAGATCACGGCGACTGCAATAGCGAAAAGTCTGGGGATCATCTCTAATGGAGACTGCGTGCTGACAGGAACAGATGTCGAGATGATGAGCGATGAAGAGCTGAAGGAGATGGCCGGCAATGTGGCAGTGTTCGCACGTGTCGCTCCGGAGCATAAGGTAAGGATTGTCAATGCGTTCCAGAGCCGTGGCAATGTAGTCGCGATGACAGGTGACGGAGTGAATGACGCTCCTGCATTGAAACTTGCAGACATAGGTGTAGCAATGGGAATCACAGGTACCGATGTGGCTAAAGAAGCGGCAGATGTTGTGCTGACCGATGATAATTTCGCCACGATAGTATCCTCTGTACGTGAAGGGCGAAGAATCTATGACAATCTGATGAAGTCGATCCAGTTCATGATTTCGACAAATCTTGGAGAAATAACCATTCTCCTTATAGCAGTTCTTGCAAATCTGGATATGCCGTTACTTCCGATCCAGCTTCTGTTCATCAACCTTGTCGGAGACTCGTTGCCATCGCTTGCCTTGAGCGTCGATCACGCAGACAATGACATAATGAGACGCAAACCTATAGACCCGAACCAGGGAATATTCACGAAGCATTTCACGACAAGGGTGGTAATACATGCTCTTATAATAGGTCTGACTACACTTGCCGCCTTCATGATAGGAAGCAGAAGTTCTTTGGATGTAGCCAGGACAATGACTTTCGCGACAATGGTATTCAGCCAGTTCACGATAATCTTCAGCATCAGATCCGGGCATAACTGGTTTACCCATAAGATATTCACCAACAGATGGCTCTGGCTGACAATCGTATTCGTGACCGCACTGACATTGCTTGTACTCCTTGTTCCGGGAATGCAATCACTCTTCAAACTTGCTCCTATGACATCCGGACAGTGGTGGACGGTTATCGGACTCTCATTCGGAGTACTCGCTATGAGTGAATTGTTCAAGCTGTTTACAAATAAAGCATCCTGACTCTGATGGTATTCACCATATACGTCAGCATCACCCTCAGTCGAGGGTGATGCTTTCAATTTTCAGGTACAGTATTCCGGATGGAGTCTTTGCCTCGGCAATTTCGCCTACCTTCTTGCCCATCAGGGCGGCACCTATTGGAGATTTGAGTGAAATCTTGCCAGCCTCGAGGTTCATCTCATGGGGACTGACTATCTCGAATTTCATTCTCGCATTTGTAGAGAGATTCGTAAATTCAACACGACTAAGAAGACATACCCTGTCCTTTGGGAGAGCGTCCGGATCGATCACGCGGGAATGCTCCAGAACCTTCTGCAGAAAACGGATACGGCTGATAGTCTTCGCCTGCCTCCGTCTTGCTTCACGGTATCCCGCATTCTCGCTCCTATCCCCTTGAGAACCTGTTTCAGCAACATGTTCCCGTACCTCGGGATAGACCACGCGGATAAGGTGATCCAACTCGGCCGCAATTTCATCGTATCGTTGTTTTGACAGGTATTCCATGCCCCAAATATACTCATTTCCGCCTAATACATACAAGACCTGAGAGAACTATCTTAAATAAATTATTGCCAAAGCTACAATGACAGCGTAGAGCAGACAGGCAATCACTCCATTTACCTTGCATCCCCTTTTCATCAATAAGCGTCGGTACACAAAATTACCTATTCATGTCCCGACTCCGCATAAAACCGGTCCCACATGCCATACATAGAGATCCTTGGTACAAGATAATGCAAATTCTACTATGTATCGAAATCTCCAGTCATGTCGTGGAGAATCGCAGTTACCAGTCCAGTAAATTTTGAGGAGGGCGGGCAGAGGGATCTGAAGATGAATGACCATCGACACCAAGCATATAAACAAGGCGGGAAACTCAAAATCAAGCTGTTTTTTGATGCCGTTATTTTGCAGTTTGAAGCATTACTTTTGCGAAACGATTCTTCCAGTGGGAATCAAATACGGTCATCCTGAAACAGAACTATTTGATCTTGAAGAAAGAATCTCACAAATACTTAAACCCTTATAATTATGGCTGCAGATATCAGTATCCCATTGATACTTGGCACTGACAGTGCATCGGATGAATTTGTCAAGATTGATTTAGCGAGAACCGGAAATCTGCTTCTGGCAGGAGCGACAAAGCAAGGAAAGAGCCATTGTATTCACAACCTGATCAGACAGATTGAAACACTTGCGATGTCACCTGAGATGATACTGTTCGACCCTAAGAAATGTGAGTTTGGTCGGTACAAAGACAAGTTTCGAGTCATAGAAACGCTATCTGATGCGAAGACAGTCTTGTTTTCTGAATTGTTTAATGAGGAAATTTTCAAAAGGACTTTGAACACTTATCAAGACCGTTATTCTATTGTCATTGTTATTGATGAATTGCTTGACCTGATATTTATGCACAAATCCAGAAGTAAGCAATACTTTTCAGACCGGCTCAGATATGAGGCTATTATCAAGATTCTGACGCTCGGACCGGAATATAATATCTTCACTATTATTTCAACTCAGACTGCAGACAAGGATATTCTTACCAAGGAAATACTAGACAGTTTCAAGACAAGGCTTGCTTTCAGAACTATCAATGGTCAGGATTCAAGGCGAATAATCAAGAAGTCTGGTGCAGAAAACCTTCTCGGCAAAGGAGACGCAATACTCTACCAAGAAGGTAAATGTCGAAAGATACAATGTCCGTAAATATCACTATTCAAGAGCCAGCAGAGCCTCCATAAACGGAATCACATTCTCGTCATTGCCTCTGCAGTCGAGTCCAGATGGGACTTTATCTATCATATCTTCGTAGTATACACTACACCTTCGGTATATAAAATCTCCCAGTGACATACCTACAGGTCTGTGCTGCGCTTCATCAAGCAGTTTTGCCTTTATCTGTTCAGGGCTATAGTCATGCATCCAGAAACAACGTGCTCCGTCCTGATCCTCTATCTGCTGTATCTTAATATCTACTGAAACTTCAAAAGTATTCATCCTTAAAAGATCCGGAATAGAATAATTCTTGTGAGTACAGATATCGTGGACAGCATGGCATATCACCAGATGGTCCAGTTTCGGATTTCTGAGCCACGCTTCAGCCCAGGTGTGTAGATAGTAACTGAAAAACGTACCAGCATAATAATTTAAAAGTATACCACTCGAGAGGTTAGTCGAGCTACTTTTGCGGCTCAAAGATTAACAAAAGTAAAAATGATCGAGATGGTACAGAAACAAGACATTATCAG